>NZ_QAIJ01000160.1:0-14229 GCF_003060985.1 Stenotrophomonas sp. HMWF023 | reverse complement strand
CCGGCCTGCCCATTGAAATCGGCACGCCGAACAATGGCGGTTCGGTGGTGACCGCCAGTGGCCTGATCTTCATCGCCGCAGCGACCGACGACCTGCTGCGTGCCATCGACCTGAAGACCGGCAAGGAGCTGTGGCACACCACGCTGCCGGCGGGCGGCCAGGCCAACCCGATGGTGTATGAGCAGGGCGGGCGCCAGTACGTGGTGATCATGGCCGGCGGCCACCATTTCATGGAGACGCCCGCCGGGGATTACGTGATTGCGTATGCGTTGCCGGAATAGCGTCGGCATCTGATGCCGGCTGCAGTGCAGTGACCTGCGCGGTTGTCGTCTAGGATGGCGCTACGCCCCGTCTGCGAAGGATCCGCCATGTCCGTGCGTCGTCGACGCTTCTGTGTCTTCCCACTGATCTTCGCCTTGCTGTTGGCAGTGTCATTCAGTGCTGGTGCGGCTGCAGTGCCAGTTGAATCAACCGGCTCACGCGCAAAGGACGCCGTCGATGAATGGCTGTCCGCCTTCAATGCCAACAGTCTCCAGGCGTTGCAGGCGTTCGCCGACAGGTACGCAAAGAGGAGCGGCAGCGGCCCGCAGGATTACCTGGAGTTCCGTGCGTCCAATGGGCCGATGAAGGTGCTCGAAGTGCGCTCAAACACGCCTGAGAAGGCCGAAGTGCTGGTGCTGGGCGAAGACAGCGAACGGGCGATGCTGTTGACCGCGGAAATGGACCCTGCCGCGCCGCGCCACGTGAAGGTGTTCCAGTTGGAAGGTGTACCGACACCGCCGCAGTTCCAGCCTGCGCGCATGGAGCTGCCGGCACTCCTGGCCCAGAGTACCGCCCGGCTCAACGCCCTGCAGGCAAGTGATTCGCTGTCTGGCGCCGTGCTGGTCGCGCACGATGGCAGGGTGCTGCTGCAGTGGCAGGGAGGGCTGGCCAACCGCGAGCAGCACGTGCCCGTCGATGCGCAGACGCAGTTCCGCCTTGCCTCGTCCAACAAGATGTTCACCGCAGTGGCCATCCTGCAACTGGCCGAAGCAGGTCGCCTGGCCCTGGATGACACCATCGGCAAGCGCTTGCCGGACTATCCGAACAGAACGGTGGCAGGCACGGTCACGATCCGGCAACTGCTCAGCCATACCGGCGGCCTCGGTGATTTCTTCGGTGATGATTTCGAGCACTACGCGGCGTCGCTGAAAACGCACGACGACTATGTGCAGCGCTTTGCCAAGGATGCCCCGCAGTTTGCTGCAGGCAGCCAGGATGGGTATTCCAACTATGGTTTCATCGTGCTGGGCCGGATCATCGAGGCGGTGTCCGGGCAGACGTACTACGACTATGTCAACGAGCATGTTCTGCGCGCGGCGGACATGACGGCAACCGGTTTTGAACCGGAATCGGTGGACGTTCCACATCGTGCAATCGGCTATACCCGAGTGAAAGGGCTATGGGTGAGCGACACCAGGTCCCTGCCATGGCGAGGGACTGCCGCCGGCGGCGGCTATAGCACCGTGGGTGACATGTTGAAGTTCGCCGAGGCCTTGCGTACCGGCAAGCTGGTCTCGCCGGTGTGGTTGCAGCAGGCCACCCGTCCACAGAACCACAAAGGCTGGTACGGCTACGGGTTCATGGTTCAGGGCGAGGGAAGGCAGCGCCAGTTCGGCCACGAGGGCGGGGCGCCCGGTTCGAACAGTGCCATTGTGGTGATGCCTGAGCAGGGATACGTGCTGGTCGGCCTGGCCAACGTCGATCCGGATGCCGTAGGCAATGTGATCAACTACATCGCCCGCCGCGTGCCCCTCTAGCACACGTCCCTGGCAACAGCATCGACGCCCCTGTGGGCGGGTAAATTCCCAACGCCACAGGGGTATCGCGCAACCGGTTAAACCGTCACCACCACCTTGCCGATCTGCTCATTCGATTCCAGGTAACGGTGTGCGTCCTGGATCTGCGCGAACGTAAACACCTTGGCGATCAGCGGTGCCAGCACGCCCTTGTCCAGGCCATCGACGATGAACGCCTTCGCACGCGCCAGCGCCGCATCGTCGGACACGATTTCCGAGTACAGGTAGCCCTTCAGCGTCAGCGACTTGCCCAATACGTTGAACAGCGGGAACGGCGTCGGCTCGCTGCTCAGCGCGCCATACTCCAGCAGGATGCCGCCGCGTGCCATCGCTTCGGTGAGCGGCACGAACTGCGGGCCGCCGATGGGATCGAATACCACGCGCGCGCCGGCACCTGCGGTGATGCGGGCAACTTCGGCCACCAGGTCCTGCTCCTGGGTGGCGATGACATGGGCGGCGCCGGCATCGAGCAGCGCCTGGCGCTTGCCCGAGCCACGGGTTACCGCGATCGGCGTTGCGCCCACCGCATTGGCGATCTGGATGGCGGCCAGGCCAACGCTGCTTGACGCTGCAGTGATGATGACGAAATCGCCGGCAGCCAGCTTGGCCTGCTCCAGCAACGCGCCCCAGGCGGTGACGTACTGCATCCACACCGCAGCGGCCTGCTCGAAGCCCAACGACGACGGATGCTTCACCACCAGCCGCGCCGGCACGTTGGCCAGCTCGCCGTAGGTGCCCCAGCGGGCGATATCCAGCGGCGGCACGACGCTGACGGCATCGCCGGCAGCGAAGCCGGTCACCGCGCTGCCTACGGCTTCAACCAGGCCAGCCGCTTCATAGCCCAGGCGGCTGGGGAACTCTGCCTGCTGCAGATAGGCGCCGTTGCGGAACATCACCTCGGCGCGGTTCAAGCCGATGGCCTTGACCCGGATCTGGATCTCATCGGCGGCAGGAGCGGGTACGTCGATATCGTCAACGCGCAGCACATCGGCGTCGCCATAGGCGTGGATGCGGACAACCTGGGTCATGGGGGGTCTCCAAAGGGAATGCCGGCCGGTGGCCGGGCTGGGGGAACAGGGCGCTACTGTGCGCGTGGCCGGCGAGCGAAAGAAGGGGTAATCTGGCGTTTCATTGGAAAACAATAGTTTGCAATGGACCTGATCGTACCCCTGCGCAGCTTCGCCAAGGTGGCCGAGGTGGGCTCTTTCGCCGCCGCTGCCGACGCATTGGACCTGTCGCCGCAACTGGTCGGCAAGCATGTGCAGACGCTGGAACAGCATCTGGGCGTGCGCCTGCTCAACCGCACCACGCGCAAGCAGAGCCTGACCGACTTCGGGCAGGCGTACCTGGCCCGCGCCCGGGTCATCCTGGAAGAAGTGGAGAGTGCCGAGCAGCTGGCCGAGATCGCACGCGGGCGACCGATGGGCCGGCTGCGGATCAGTGCGCCGGTCACCTTCGGCGTGCATGCGTTGGGGCCGGCGGTGGTGGCCTACATGCAGCAGTATCCCGACGTGCAGGTGGATCTGAACCTGTCCAACAGCCTGGTCAACGTGGTTGAAGACGGCTACGACCTGGTGTTCCGCACCGGTGATCTCGCCGACAGCGGGCTGGTCGCGCGGCGGCTGGGACCGTACCCGCTGGCGCTGTGCGCTGCCCCCGGCTATCTGGCCGCACGGCCACCGATCGTTCATCCGCAGGACCTGAGCCGGCACGAATGCCTGGGCTTCGCCCACTCGGTGATCCGTACGCGGTGGAGCTTCCATGACCCACAGGGCGGCGTGTTGACCGTGCCGGTTTCCAGTCGCTTCATGGTCAACCAGGCCGAGCCGCTGCTGACCGCTGCGGTCGGTGGGCTGGGACTGATCCTGCAGCCGTTCGAGATGATGTCTGCCGTTCTGGCCAGCGGCGGACTGGTGGAGGTGCTGCCTCGATTCGTGCCCGTGTCCACCTCGATCAACCTGCTGTATCCCCGCCATCGCCAGGTGACGCCGAAGCTGCGTAGCTTCCTGGATTTCTGCGTGGCGCGCTTCACCGAAAAGAGCATGGCGCGTGAGCGTTGATCGAAGTATTCGCACCGGGTGGCCGCGCCGGTCGATTACGATGACATTTCGTCACGCCCGCGGAGGATCCGCCATCACCGTGTTGCATCTTTTGCTGATCGGCAGCGTCGTCACCGCCAGCGCACAGACGCCCGCCGCTGCGATCGCCGAGTGGGAGTTGCACGGCCGCGCCGAAGGCCTGGCCCGGCCGGACACCGTCTGCCAGGATTTCCTGCAGGCGATGGGCCGAAAACCCGCCGAGCTGGAATACGTCGGCTGCACGCAGGACGATGCTTCCTACCTCCAGCCGATGGAAGCGCGGTATCGCGTCAGCGGCGCTTCGGCGGCGAGGATTGAAGCCTACCTGCAGCAGACCTTCGGTATGCCGTCATTGACGTATGTCTGCTGCGGCTGGAGCAACGGCGCGCCTTATTTCTGGCGCGAGCAGCCCGGCAGCGTGAACTACCAGATCGGCATGGGTGTGGAATCGCTGCACCATCCGCGCGGGCAGTGGAGCGCGATTCCCTACTTCGCGGTGACCGTAGCGGTGAACCGGAAAAGCCCGTGATAGCGTAGGCTTGGGTGCCGACCATAGGCGTACAAGGAATGACAACCATGCCTCCGATGTTGCTCCGCGTTGCTGCGATCGCGCTAACCCTGGCGATGAGTCCGATGGCCATCGCCGCATCTCCCGAGCCGCTGCAGCTGCAGCAGACCGAAGCGCTGACGTACTGGAAGCCGGTGGAGGGCACGTTCCGCCCACGACTGAATGCCGATCCCGGGCGTGTGCAGTTCGCAGAGGAGGTGACCGTGGCCTATTCGGTCAACAAGCGCGGCCGCACTTATGACGTAAAGGTGGTGGATGCCAAGCCGTCGACGGCCTTCAGCGGCTGGGCGTTGAATGCGGTCAAGGCGATGCGCTTCACCGCAACGGACAGCAACACCGAGCGCACGCCGATCCGCAGCGAAATGACCGCGCGCTGGGGCGGTAACGGTAAGTAGCGCGCTAAGTCGGTACCCGCACCATCTTCGCCATCAGGTGTTCGACCACGCCGGCCGGGTCTGCCGTGCGGCCCACATGTGTGCTGGACATCTGCACTACCGAGCTGCGCTTGGCAGTCAGGAAATGGAAGCGGGCGCGTGCCGGCAGCCGCGCGATCGGGCCGGCGTTGGCATCGCCCCGGCAGATCGCCACGATGGCATCCAGCCACGGCTGCAGCGCTTCAATATCCAGCGCCGGCGCGAAGGCCTGCAGGCGTGCGGCATCGAGCTCGATCGCCGCTTCCAGGTGACGTGCGCCGGGGCAGGACACGATCACCCCGACGTTGATGAACTCCTCGCGTTCCACCCGCGGTACCACGCGGATGACGGCATAGTCATACGTGTGCAGCGTGGGCACGGATGGCCTCCTGCACGAACACCGCACGCACCTTCAGGCGATGCTTCAGGTAGTTGATGTAGCCCTGCCGGTAAGCCTGGGGGCTGTCGAAGGCCGGCTCATCAATCAGCCAGCTGTCCGGTACCAGGCCGACGATGCGTTCGATTTCCGCATCCGGCAGGCGCGCGGCCAGTTCGGCATCCACCTCGGCGATGCGGCTGGCGAACGACAGCAGCACGTGGTCGCGGATCAGCACGAAGGGCTTCTCGCAGGCGTCGCCGGCGTTGGCCCAATCGTGATGGAAGTACATCGCCGCGCCGTGGTCGATCAGATACAGCTTGCGATGCCACACCATCAGATTGGGATTGCGCGTGGTGCGGTCGACGTTGCTGGTGAACGCATCGAACCAGACGATGCGCGAGGCCAGGTCAGCGTCCACCGGCATCGCCGCCGGGTCGTAGTTGATCGCACCGGGCAGGTAGTCCAGGCCCAGGTTCAGGCCTTCGCTGGCGCGGATCAGGTCCTGGATCTCCGGGTCGGGCTCGGTGCGGGCGAACTCGCTGTCCAGCTCCACGAACAGGATCTCCGGAATCGGCAGGCCCACCGCGCGTGCCATCTCGCCCGCAATCAGCTCGGCGATCAGCGCCTTCGGCCCTTGGCCGGCACCACGGAACTTGAGTACGGCCATGCCATCGTCGTCGGTCTCGACCACGGCAGGCAGTGAGCCACCTTCCCGCAAGGGGGTGATATAGCGGAGGGCATGGACGGTACGCATGCGCGCATTCTAGCGTGGCCCATGCGTGGGTTGCGCCGGGCGATGCCCGGCGCCGTCCCTGATCTCAATGCGACAGTGCGCTGCGCTGCTGTTCCTGCACCTGCTGGCGCGTCTGTTCCTGCGAGGCGTGGTCGGCCTGGCGCTGGTTGACGATGGCGAGGCTGTCCAGGCTTTCCTGCACCGGCCGCTGTGCGGCTTCAGCGGTAGCTGCCGATGCACGCAGCGACGCAGGATCATCCAGCGCGCCCTTCACCACGAACACGTTCTGTGCCGCAGCGACGTCGCCGGCCTGCCGGCTGAGCACCACATGATCCACGCGGTCCAGGCCGTTCTCGCGGGCCAGCACCAGCAGGCTTGCGCTCAGGCGTTCACTGGAGGCATCGAAGCTGCGGCCGTTGGCGGCATCCAGTTCGGCCACCTTGCCGCGGATCTGATCGTGCAGGGCACGGTCGTTGCCGCCCGCCAGCGGCGCAGCGTGCGCCTCGTTCGAGGGAGTGGCGGTCGCCTGCGCGGTGATGGGCACGTGGGCGTAGGTGCCCTCGGTGTGGTCGAAATAATGCAGCGTGGACGGCGAGGTGCTGGTATCGAAGTAGGGCTGCCGTGGCGGCGTGCCCTCACCCAGAGACAGGCCGTTCTGTTCCAGCAGGCTTTCCTGCAGGCCCAGCTGCGCCATGTTCACCGACATCCGGCTGATGCCATCAGGTGCGGGGTTCTTGGCTTCTTCCTCGCAGGCGCGGCCGATGGCATCGGTGGCGTAGTAGTTCTGGTAATCCGAATTGCCGTTGGGACCCAGCCGCGACGACACACCTTCGTCGTAGTAGTGCTTGCCCATGCCCTCGATGTTGGCGGCAGTGGCGGTCATGCTCAGGTCTGCGTTGAGCGTCAGGTCCGGATGCGCGGTATAGGTCATCGGCGGGCCGGGCTGCACGCGCACGAATTCCTTGGCGCGGGTACTTGCTCCGTAGACATCCTGCAGCGTGGCGTCCGGGTTGGCGGTCTTGACCATGCCTACCAATGCGTTCCAGCCCTCGATGTTCGCCGATGCCTCATCGCGCCGGTTGGCTGCGAGCAGGGTGCCGATGGCCTGCGTGTAGTCGTGGGTCGAATCGCGTGCGGCAATGTCTGCAATATCGGAATCAAACTGCTTATAGGCCCGTTCGGTCGCTGCATCATTGAACCCGTGCTGTAGCTCATGGCCCAGCACGAAGGTCAGCTCTGCAGCGTCGTGTTTGTCCGGGGCTGCCAGCGTGGACAGACTGGATGCCGGCAGGCTGATCGTCTTTGCGCCGCCGTCGTACTCGCCGCCCACACTGCTGTCGGCAGGCAGCAGCTCAAAGCGCTGCAGATGACCGGCGGCGATGGCCGAGTCGACCTGGGTTGCCAGCGCCGGAGAATTGGCGATGGCCTTGCGAAGGTTGTCGACCTGATCGGTCGTTACATCGGGTTTTCCTGCAAATTCGGTCAGCAGGCGTTCCGTATCCGCTGAAAGCGTAGGCATGGTGCGGTGCTCCTTACTGCACGGTCACAAGGCGGACGCAGGCATGCGCCGGCTTGCCAGACGGGGTTGAATCCTCAGCCATCGTGTCGACCTTGATGGTCAGATCCGGGCGATCGAAACGGTCATGGATGACCCGGCCGTGCTCGCCGCGGATGGTTTCGCGCTTGAAGCCCGCAGCCTGCAGGCCCGAGGCGAACTGATCGAAGTCGACCTGGCAGATCGACGATGCGTTGGCTTTGCGGTCGGCGGTGGTGTCGATGAAATTGAGATCGAGACGCGCATCGGCGGCGCCAGCCTTCTTGATCTCGAGGCCGTAGCTCCATTCCGGCGTCAGCGTGCCACCGTAGCCGAAATGCCCCGGGCCGAAACTCTGCGCGGGAGCCTGCATGGCCTGCGATACCCGTTCAAGGGTCAGTTCACGGGTGGAGGTGGTGTCCTTGATCAGATCCAGCAGGCGCAACAGCAGTTGGTCTGCGCTGAGCGCAGACGGCGTTGCGGCGTCGGAGGCAGTCGATGCCATGGTAACGGGTCCTTGAGAAGTCGACGAACGGTCAGTCGCGTGTGTGCAGGCGCAGAGCGAGGCCGCACATAGGGCGATTGCCCACGGCCGTGTGAATGCGTACCCAAACATAAGCGTTCCCTGCATGTTGAGCGCTGACCCTAAAGTGGGCCAAGTGAATCACAGGTTAAATGCAATTGACGATTGCTGGAATCGGGGCAGGGCGCGTTCGGCCCAGGCATCCGCTGCAAACGGCGTGGCCCGGCCCGGATGCCATGGAATTTTCTTCACTCCGCCATTCCGTGACCGGTGGCAGCATCCACCCGTGTAGACGATCAAGCGCAGGCGTGGCCTTACGTAACGGGCATCCCTGCCGCTTTCCCGCGACCGGCACGCGCCAGTTCGTTTCCCGCACATTGCGCAGCGTTGAACGTGGCCCTGCGAGGCCACTCCCCCGGCAAGGAGGCCCGCGATGCACAGTCCTGTTCACTCGTATACCTACCGCATCAGCAACCGGCCTGTCGCCCAGGTGGAATGCGCTGTTGTCGGCGAACATGCTGAAACCGCTGCTGCGGTTCATGCAGCCTCAGACAGAATTCTTCCGTGAGTTGAGCACCGATGGTTGGCTCTGCATCCCGCAGTGCGCAGAGCCACTACATGCATGCGAGTCGCCCCACGACGCTGCTTCGTTCGCAGCACTGGGCGCGCATCTCGTCCACGATGTCCACGCAGGCTTCCGAGGTGCACGATGAGCAACGAATCGAGAGGAGCCCTGCCGCCCCTGGATCTGGATGATGCCAAGGCCGAGCAGATGATTGGCAAGCTGGTGCTGGTGGGCGTTACCCGTTTTGGTGGCGATGGCCAGGTACAGGGGCTGGAGCAGTTTGCCGGCACCGTGCTGAGGGTCAGTGCCGAAGAGGGGCTGGTGCTGGCCGATGGCGATGACGGACATGAGCGCTACCTGCCGCCGATGCTGGACCAGTACCTGCCGGCTGCGCCGGGTGAGTACCAGTTGCGGTCCAGTGGCGTGACGGTGATCGATCCCGATTATCTGTCCACCTGGGAGCTGCACGCGCGGCAGTAAGCGAGGGGTATCCAGGGAGTGGGCCGGGCCAGGCAGGGCCACGCTTTGCAGGATGGGGTGACTAGTCCTTCCGGCCCATTTCCCGGTGGGCCGGGGGTGTTAGATTCGGCCCATGCCCGCAGTGCGGGTACCCAACTCACTCCCAGGGGATAAGGATGCTCATCCGTCGTACCTCTCTGGCGGCGGCCGTTGCCGTTGCCACGCTCGGCCTGCTGGCCGCCGGCCCGGCCTTCGCCGACTACGCCAAGCCGCCGGAACACCTGCTCAAGGTACTCAAGGCCCCGCCGCCGCCGGCACCGAACATCGACCCCAGCGGCCAGCGCCTGCTGCTGACCACCGCGCAGACCTATCCGTCCATCACCCGCGTGGCCCAGCCGTACCTGAAGCTGGCCGGCGTGCGCCTGGAGCCGAAGAACCGCAGCCGCCACGACACCCCCGGCGGCTATGGCATTCCGGCCTGTGTGGCCGACTTCACCCTGGTCGAGATCGCCAGCGGCAAGAGCACCAAGGTCAACCTGCCGCAGGGCTGCGCCACCGGCGCGCTGTGGTCGGCCGACGGCAGCCATTTCGCCTTCCAGAACGCGGTTGATACCAGCGTGCAGCTGTGGGTGGGCGACGCCGCTACCGGCCAGGTGAAGCAGGTGCCGAATGTGCAGCTGAACCCGATCTTCGGGTACACCGTGCAGTGGCTGGGTGGCAGCCAGAGCCTGCTGGTGAAGCTGGTACCTGCCAACCAGGGGCCGGCGCCGTCCAACGGCGGCGTACCGACCGGTCCGGATGCGCAGGAATCGCTGGGCAGCAGCGGCGAGAGCAGCACCTACGAAGCCCGCGACACGCTGACCAGCGTGCATGACGAAAAGCTGTTCGCCTACTACGGCGCCTCGCAACTGGCCGTGGTCGATACCGCCGCCGGCAGCGTGCGCCCGGTCGGGCAACCGGCACTGTTCAACGAAGTCAGTGCCGCCCCCGATGGCGTGCACGTGCTGACCGAAACGATCAAGGCGCCGTACTCGCATGCGGTGACCTACCAGCGCTTCGCCAATGACGTGGCGGTGCTGGACGCAAGCAATGGCCGCAGCACGCCGATTGTCAGCCTGCCGCTGGCCGACCGCGTGCCGGTGCACGGGGTACCTGAAGGTCCGCGTGGCTTCGACTGGCGCGCCACCGACCCGGCCACCCTGGTCTATGCCGAAGCGCTGGACAAGGGCGACTGGAAGGTGAGCGTGCCGCACCGCGACCGCGTGCTGACGCTGAAGGCGCCGTTCACCGGCAAGCCGGTCGAGATCACCCGCACCGCGCAGCGCTTCGAAGGTTTCGCGTGGACCGCCGACCCGGCCGTGGCGTTCCAGTACGAGAACGACGAGAACCGGCACTGGATACAGACCCGCATCGTCGATGTGGACCAGCCGAAGAAGGAGGGCCGTCTGCTGTGGGACATGTCCAGTGACGAGCTGTACGGCAACCCAGGCAACCTGGTTTACAGGCGTCTTCCCAATGGTGCACAGGTCGTGCGCCAGGAAGGCAGCTTCGTGTTCCTCAGCGGCCGTGGCGCATCACCACAGGGTGACCGTCCGTTCCTGGACCGCCTGGACCTTGGTTCACTGAAGAGCGAGCGCCTGTTCCGCAGCAGTGCCGACGCCTACGAGCAGTTCCTCGGCTACAGCAGCGCGCCGGGTCGCTACCTGACGTGGCACCAGTCGGTGATCGATCCGCCGAATGCCTTCATCCGCCAGCAGGGTGAGGCAGTGGCCGGTGCGAAGACCGGTGAGGCGCAGTTCGCGTCCACCGCGACCGCGCTGACCACGCTGGTCGACCCGACCCCGGAAGTGCGGCAGATCAAGAAACGCCTGGTGACCTACAAGCGCGCCGATGGCGTGGACCTGTCGTTCACCCTGTACACGCCGCCGGGCTACAAGGAAGGCCAGCGCGTGCCGGCGATCCTGTACGCGTACCCAGCCGACTTCGCCAACGCCGCACAGGCCGGCCAGGTATCCGGTTCGCAGCAGACCTTCACCCGTCTGCAGCCATACCGCCTGATGCTGCTGGCCGGCTACGCGATCATCGACAACGCCTCGTTCCCGATCGTGGGTGACCCGAAGAACGCCTACGACACCTATCTGGAACAGCTGGAAGCCGACGCCAAGGCAGCGGTGGACAAGGCCGTGGAGCTGGGTGTGGTTGACCGCAACCGCATCGGCGTGACCGGCCACAGCCATGGTGGCCTGATGACCGCCAACCTGATCGCCCACACCAACCTGTTCAAGGCCGGCGTCGCAACCAGTGGTTCGTACAACAAGACCTTCACCCCGTTCGGCTTCCAGAACGAACGCCGTTCGGTGTGGCAGGCGCAGGACGTGTACCTGAAGGCCTCGCCGTTCTTCTACGCCGACAAGATCAAGCTGCCGCTGCTGCTGGTCCACGGCGAGGATGACGCCAATCCGGGTACCGAGCCGTTCCAGTCGCGCAAGCTGTACCAGGCGATCCGTGGCAATGGCGGCACCACCCGCCTGGTGATGCTGCCGAACGAGCCGCACTGGTATACCGCGCTGGAATCGAACGAACAGCTGGTCTATGAAATGCTCAACTGGTTCGACACTTACGTGAAGAACGCGAAGTAATCCGGCAAGGCCGCCCTCCGGGGCGGCCTTTCTGTTTCAGGCTTCGTGTAGCGCCGAGCCATGCCCGGTTGCTTCTACAGGATGACCGCATTCTCCACAGAACCTGCTTTCCAAGGAGTCTCATGAAGGCGTGGTTTCTCGTTGTCGCAGCCCTGTGTCCCGCCGCCATGGCTGCTGCAGCCGATGGGCCCATGCACATCGATGTGGCCTACGAATGGTCCGGCTGGGGAGGTGTTTCGGAGCACTGGCGCATCGAGCGCGACGTACGTGGAATCACCACGCGTGTTCGTGTCACAGATTCGGCGGGAAACCAGGAATTGCCCAAGCAGGTATTGCCGGCCGCTGCCGTCGAAGCGTTCGAGGCGGCTATTGGTGCTGCCCCGCTGTCCAAGGAGGCCGCGATCAGTCTGATTGCCGCCCGCCTTGATCGCGCCGCGATGCCGGAGTTGGATCCGAAACTGAGGTCAGTGCCTCCGGCATCGTGCACATTCGCCGATCAGCAGGCGTGGGCCCGTCGGACGTTGACTGTCCAAGGGCTGCACCAGCGGGTGCGGCAGCACTTCAAGGGGGACGGCGTGGCGTGGACTGACGATTATCCGGTGATGTCGGTGACAGTGCGCCGCCAAGGCAAACCTGATGTGGTGTTCCTGTCGAGATCGCAGAAGGCGCTGATGCTGCCATGGAAGCAGGTGTCAACTGGGCAGGAAAATCAGCAGACCCTGGCGCTCGCGCCGGATCAGTGGCGCCCCGCGCTGAGTGACGCGTTGACCCGACTGCTGCCAGAAGAGGAGACCACGCGTGCCCGCTTCAGAAATACCTGGCTGCAGCATCGCTTGAAGCAGGAGCTTGCGCTGGAGGCATTGAAGTGCACGACCGGGCCATGAACAGGGGACTTGAACTGCGACGGCACAGCCGGCGCCAGTATCCCCCTGTGGGTGTTGCGTAACCATCTGTGATGCAGGCATGGAGCGGCCACAAAGCTGCGGTACGCTGCGCATCTGATGTCCGCTACGGGTTCGCTCCATGAAGGCCTTCATCCTCGCCGTATCGCTGTCGATGTCCGTTGTTCCGGTCGCTGCATTCGCCCAGCCGCTGCCGGCTGAGCTGGCAGCGTTGGGCATTACTGCCGGCATGCCCTATACCAAGGCCAAGCGACTGCTTGATGCCGCAGGGTGGCAGGCGAGCGCGCCACGCGATGCGCCCGAAGCACTGGAGGGTTTCCCGGAAGTGGGTTGCCAGAAGGGCGGTAGCAACTGCAGCAGTACTTTTGCCAAGGACGGGCAGCAGGTCGCTCTGCAGGTGGGAACCACTTTAGCGGGCCAGCCCTTCGTGCAGGGCGGCCGCTGAGCGCGACGCGCGCTCAGCCCAGCGGCAGGTTATCCAGTGCACGTGACATCCGATCGTGCAGGTCGCGCACGCGTTCGGCCTTGGCGTCCACACGACGCTCGTCACCGAAGCTGCGCACATACGCGCATGCAGCGAAGCCGGCGCTTTTCCTTTCGTATTCGGCAATCCAGGCCAGGCGGTCGGGGTTGCTGGCCTGCTCGGCCGACCAGGCCGCCACTGGCGGACGGATGCGGGCGATGATGCCAAGCCGCCACGGCTTCGGTGTCAGCCGCGCACGGAAGCAATGCTGCAGCGTGCACATGCGTGCATACAACGTGTCGGTGCCCAGTGCCTTGAAGAAGGCATGCACCTGCGCATCCTGTGGTTCGAACGTGGCATGCATCGCCAGCACGCGCAGCCCGGCGGGGGTGCGGTAGGCACGCAGGTGCCAGTCGGAATGGTGTTCGACGAACGCCTGCACACGCTGCAGCGCGATGCCTTCGGCGCCGCCGGACCGGGCCAGCCGGCGCCTGCGCCGCTGTGACATGATCGCATTGACCACCACTATCGCGATGCCACCGGCCGCCAGGCCGATATTGAAGTTGCCCAAGGCCCCGCCGATCAGCGCACCGGCTGCCAGCAGCCCGAGTGCACCGAGCAGCGGCAAAGCGCAGCCCGACGGAGTGGGCACGTGGTCGATGTCGGCAAACAGCACGTCGGGGGTGTTCAGGCACAGCGCGCCGTAACTGTTGCGGGTGACAATGACATCATCCCTGCGCTGCACGATCTGCTCGCGGATCGGGATGCCTTCGACACCGTAGTTGGTCCGTCGCTCGCGACGCGGCACGGTCTGGCCGCTGAGGATGTCATCAAGCGCTTCGCGCGCACGCGCATCGGCATGGACCTGCGCGGCATCCTGGTCGTCGTCGGACCAGCCAAACCGGCGAACCACCACTGGTCGGCCCCTGTACCTGTCCTGCAGACGGGCTTCGGCCCAGTACGCTGGAACGATCATCATCCTGTATTCCCCTTGCTTCCATGGCAGCCGCTCGCCGCGAGTCTGGCACAGCAGGGGAGGGCGTTGCACGATACGGCAGCGCATGCGCTGGCTCGATGATAGATTGCGCGCTTCGCGTGCACTCCACCAAGGACGGAGCCATGTTCGTGTCGTTGC
>NZ_QAIJ01000019.1:1440-5537 GCF_003060985.1 Stenotrophomonas sp. HMWF023 | reverse complement strand
CTCCCCACCCGTAGTGCCCCCACCTGTATGTCCCTCCAATCCCATGGCCCGGCGCCGTGCGACGACGCTGACGGCCACCTGGTCACCGCTGGCCCGCTGACCCCGCCGCCCGATGTTGCCGGCACCCCCGCCGATGCGAAGGCACTGCGCCACTCGGTCGCCGAAGACGCGCAGGGCATGGTGCTGGCGATGCTGGTGGCTTCGCTGGGTCTGGCCATCTTCGCCAAGAGCGGGCTGATGATCGGTGGCATGGCCGGCATGGCGTTCCTGCTGCACTACACCATGGGCTGGAACTTCGGCCTGGTGTTCGTACTGGTCAATCTGCCGTTCTACTGGGTGGCCGTGCGCCGCATGGGCTGGGAATTCACCCTGAAGACGTTCGCGGCGGTCACCGCCTGCGGCCTGCTGACCGACATCCTGCCGCGCTGGGCCGACTTCTCGCATATCGCGCCGTTGTACTCGGCGCTGGTCGGTGGCGCGCTGTCCGGCCTGGGCATCCTGTTCTTCATCCGCCACCGCGCCAGCCTCGGCGGCATCGGCATCCTGGCGGTGTACCTGCAGCGCACCCGTGGCTGGAGCGCCGGCAAGGTGCAGATGTCCTTCGATGCGTGCCTGATGGTGGCCGCGTTCTTCGTGCTGTCGCCGTCGAAGGTGATGTACTCGGCCATCGGTGCGGTGGTGCTCAGCCTGGTGCTGATGTTCAACCACCGCCCAGGTCGCTACATGGGCGTCTGACGGCTCACCGGCAATGCCGGCCAGCGGCCGGCACTACGGGGTGGACGCCTGCACCCACGGTGGCGCCAGCTTCAGCAGCTTGGCGTGCACCGGGCAGTCCTCGGCATGCGCGCCAGGCAGGTAGCCCAGGCTCATCAGGAACTCGCCGGTGATCTCGCCGCCGGTGAAGCGGAACGTTTTCTTGAACAGCTTCACCCAGTCGGCTTTGCTGCGAGGGTGGTGCGCGTCCAGCCACGCGGCGAAGCTGCCGTGGCTCTGGCGCAGCTGCTGGATCACCTGCGCGTTGTGGATCGCCGCCAGCACCTTCAATCGGTTGCGGATGATGCCCGGGTCCGACAGCAGGCGCTCGATGTCCTGCTCGGCATAGGCGGCGACGCGATCGACGTCAAAAGCGTCATAAGCCGCGCGGAATCCCTCGCGCTTCTTCAGGATGGTTTCCCAGCTCAGGCCAGCCTGGTTGATCTCCAGCAGCAGGCGCTCGAACAGCTCGCGCTCATCGCGCTGCGGGAAACCATATTCGTTGGCGTGGTAGTACTCGTGCACCGGGTGGCCCGGGGCGATGCGGCAGTATCCGCTCATGGTGTTGCCGCCTCCGCGCGGTCTTTGCTGCGATCAATCTCCAGCTGGCCCGCCGTGCCGTCAAGCAGCAGTGTCGGCCAGCGCGGCGGTTGCACGGTCATGCGGCCATCGCGCAGGGCCTGTGGGGCCTCGTCCGAAGTGCGCTGGTCAACGTCCTGGAAGGAAACATCACCCTCTTTTCTCCAGCCAGCCGGTTCACGCACGTGCAGCTGGCAGCGCGGGCCGCTGTACAGACTGGTCATGCACAGCAGCACTTCATCTTCGCCATCGCCGTCCAGGTCACGACGCAGGGCGACACAGCGCTTGTCGCCGATCTTGTCGGCGTCCAGGCAATCGCCCGCGCTCAAGCGCCGATCCAGTACTGCCTGCCACCAGTCATCGGCTGGCGATGCGGTGCCCTTGGCCAGCACGATCCGTGCCTTCAGGCCGGCCAGGTCGCGCACACCATCGTCGATGTCGTTGTCCCAGCGTGACTCGCGCTTCTGCCGGGCCAGTGCCTGCACGATGATGCTGGAGGCGCGGGTGTCGGTCGCCAAGGACGGCGCCTTCTGCAGCGTGCGCAGCGCCTGCACACCACGGCGGCCCAACTCGAAACGCAGCTGGTTTGCAGCGTCCGCGGTCATCAACGCCGGATCGGCGCGCAGGCGCGTCATCTGGCTGGCCAGGGTGATGCGCACCGGGTCGATCACCGGGGAGATGGCCAGCAGTGCGGTGGCCAGCACGGTCCAGCACATCCAGCGGTTGACCGGCTCAAGCCGATGCAGCCAACGCCCCTGCCGGCGCAGTGCGGCGAAGGCGTAGCCGATGGCATAGCCGGCGATCAGCACCGCAACCGCAAAGCCCCAGAAGCGCGAGAGGGTCCAGCCGTACTGGCTGACCCGCAGCGTCATTGCGTACAGCGCCAGGCCGGCGTAGATCGGCAATGCCAGCAGGCTGGCCTCGACCAGCCGGCGCAGCCATGCCGGGTAGGGAGGGCTGCCGTCGTCGTGCTGGTAGACCGCGTTGGCCAGGCTGATCAGCAACACCGCCAGCACCAGCAGCAGGCTGGCGGCCGAGCGCGTGGCCCACAACGGCGCCAGCCCGGTGAACGGCAGCGACAGCACGAACAGCACCGCGATGAACGACAGCAACGGCAGCAGGCCGCGGCAGATGGCGAACAGCACCTGGCGGGTGATCTGCATCGCGCGATGCTGGGTGCGCCCGATCAGCACGCCGAAGCCCGCCAGCACGCCGGTGGCCAAGGCGATGAAGGCGTCGCTGCCGAACAGCTCGTGGAAGAAGTCGACCTTGACCATCTGGAACAGCGCTGCCCACAACCACAGCAGCAGCCAGGTCAAGCCGGTGAACACCGCCGCCAGCACCAGGGTGAGACCGTTCTGCCAGGCACGTTCGAACAGTGCGCCGTAGTCGGCCCGCCAATGACCGGCGTGCAGGCGGAACTGCCACCAGGGCAGGGCAATGAACGTGGCAACCGCCAGGCAGACCGAGAGCGGAACCTGCAGCCCGGCCGCATACAGCGCGGTTTCTCCGCTCAGGTTCCAGGCGGCCCAGGCCGCCAGCGCAAGCACCAGCAGCGAGGCCAGCCCGGCGTGCAGCCACAGGCGCCACGCCTTCAGATCGACCAGCGTCAACGCCACTGCGGTGGGCACGGTCAGTACCCAGGCATACCAGCAGTAGCGCCAGCCGATGTCCCGGAACGGCCATTGGTCGGCCAGTTCCTGGGCGGCGAAAAGCATCAGCCCCTGCAGCAATGCGATCAACACGATCATGCTGCGGGTGGGCCATGACAGCGTTGCGTCCTGCTGCATCGGGTCGTCCTCCTTGCAAGAGCGCCATCCTAGCCCATCCCTTCGCGCCCGCATCCGGCCGCAGCGGTTAGAATGACGCCCATGCCAGTAACGCCGACTTCCCTCGCCAATCACCTGCTCGTGGCGCTGCCGTCGCTGATCGACGCCACCTTCGCCCGCACCGTTGCGCTGATCTGCCAGCACGACGAGAACGGGGCAATGGGGGTGCTGGTCAACCAGCCTTCCGAGTACACGCTGGGCGAAGTGCTGGCGCAGATGGACATCGCCACCGTCGATGGTGGTCTGCAGGCGCGTCCAGTACTCAATGGCGGGCCGGTGCATCCCGAACGTGGTTTCGTCATCCATGACGATGCGCGCGCGTGGGATTCCAGCCTGATCGTCGGTGACGGCCTGTACCTGACCACCTCGCGTGACATCCTCGAGGCGATGGCGCGCGGTGAAGGCCCGGCCAACGCCGTGGTCACCCTGGGCTGCGCGGGCTGGAGTGCCGGCCAGCTGGAAAGCGAACTGTCCGAGAACAGCTGGTTGACCGTGCCGGCCGACGCCGAACTGGTGTTCCAGCTGCCGCTGGAACAGCGCTGGCAGGGCGCCGCCTCGCGCATTGGCGTCGATCTGTTCCGGCTGACCGACTACAGCGGCCATGTCTGAGCCCGCCCTCATCCGTCGCGATGGCACCGTACTCGGTTTCGACGTCGGCTCGCGCCGGATCGGTGTGGCGATCGGCAGTGCGTTCGCCGCGCATGCGCGCGCGGTGGCCGTGGTCGATGTGCACGGTAATGGTCCCGACTGGGCGGCGATCGAACGCCTGCTCAAGGAATGGAAGCCCGATGGCCTGGTGGTTGGCGATCCGCTGACCCTGGACGGCCAGGACCAGCCCAACCGCAAGCGCGCGCAGGGCTTTGCCCGCCAGCTGCGGGAACGTTTCAAACTGCCGGTGGTGATGATCGACGAGCGTTCCAGCTCGGTCGAGGCCGC
>NZ_QAIJ01000019.1:0-1430 GCF_003060985.1 Stenotrophomonas sp. HMWF023 | reverse complement strand
GGTGATCATCGACCGCTGGTTGTCGTCGCCGGACGACGCCATTCCCATTCCCTGACGATACGAACCCCGCCATGACCGCCCAGCAACTCGATGACTCCGGCCGCCTGCGCCACCTGTTGACGCTTGAAGGTCTTCCCCGCGACACCCTGGTGCAATTGCTCGACCGCGCCGGCCAGATCCGCGATGCCGCGGTGGGCCGCGTCGGCAACAAGCGCCACGTGCTGGGCGGATCGGCGGTGTGCACCCTGTTCTTCGAACCCTCCACCCGTACCCGCAGCTCGTTCCATCTGGCGGCGCAGCGGTTGGGTGCGGACGTGCTGAACTTCGACGCCTCCACTTCGTCAACGCGCAAGGGCGAAACCGCCTGCGACACGCTGAAGAACCTGGAAGCGATGGGCGTGCGTGGTTTCGTCGTACGCCACCCGGACGACGGCGCCGTGGCAGCGCTGGCTGCCGTGGCGGGCGAGGGCACCGCACTGGTCAATGCCGGCGACGGCCGCAGCTCGCACCCGACCCAGGGCCTGCTGGACATGTTGACCCTGCGCCAGGCCAAGGGCCCGGACTTCTCGAAGATGAAGGTGGTGATCGTCGGCGACGTCAAGCACTCGCGCGTGGCCCGCACCGACCTGCATGCGCTGCGCACGCTGGGCGTGGGCGAGATCCGCGTGTGCGGCCCGCAGTCGCTGCTGCCGGACGACGACACCCTGAAGGGCTGCGTGGTCGGTGATGATTTCGACGCGATGCTGGAAGGCGTCGACGCGCTGATGATGCTGCGCCTGCAGCGCGAGCGCATGGAAGAAGGCCTGGTGCCGTCGCTGGAGCAGTACCACGCGCAGTACGGCCTGAATACCGCACGCCTGGCCCGCGCCGGCAAGGATGCAGCCGTGCTGCACCCGGGCCCGATCAACCGCGGCGTGGAAGTGACCGACGACGTGGCCGACGGCCCGCAGTCGTGGGTGCTGCGCCAGGTCGCCAACGGCGTTGCCGTGCGCATGGCCGTGCTGGAAACCCTGTTGGGTTGATTGCCGGTGGGTGCCAACCTTGGTTGGCACGTGCACTGCTTTGGTAGATGCCAACCTTGGTTGGCCCTATCCGTCCGTGCTGAATGCCTCCGGCCGATCACCCAAGGCCTCAAGCTCCCACTCGCACCATGCGTGCCGATACCGCCCCAACTGCGTCGTCAGACCCGCCCTGATCGGATTGCCCATCAGGTACAGCGCATGCCGGTACAACGATTCGTCCGAGCGGATCGCATGATCGTGGTAGCAGGCCTGCCAGAAACGCCCGACTCTTCCCAATAACCGGTTTGCCTGCTGCGCCGTGCGCGATTTGAAGCGCTTCATGACGGTTTCCAGGGTTCCCGCACGCAGTTCGACCAGCCAGTGAATGTGATCAGGCATGACTACGTAGGCGATCGAGCGGGTGAAGCC
>NZ_QAIJ01000159.1:0-3495 GCF_003060985.1 Stenotrophomonas sp. HMWF023 | reverse complement strand
CCGCACAGTCCCGTGGTGATGCCGCGCGGGCCACCGCGCTGTTGACCGCACAGGTCCAGCAGCAGGCCAGTGCCAGCGCTGCGGCACCCGCCGCGCCGACGCCTGCGCCGAGCACCGCGCCGGTGCAGATGGCGGCAGCGGGCACCACCGCCAGCAGCACGCCGACGTCATCGCCGGCAGCGATCCTGGCCGGTCAGGCCACCACTGCGGTTGTGGCCACCCAGCCGAAGCCGGTGCCGACGCCCGTTGCGCCGACCGAGTCGCCGCGTCCGACCATGCCCAGCGATGCCTCGCGCATCCGCATGCAGCCGGGCATGCGTCACCTGGTGGTGGCGATCGATCCGGGCCATGGCGGCCAGGACCCCGGTGCCATCGGCCCGACCGGCAAGCGCGAGAAGGACGTCACCCTGGCGGTGGCGCGTGAACTGGCCCGTCAGGTCAATGCCACGCCCGGCCTGAAAGCGTTCCTGACCCGCGACAGCGATGTGTTCATCCCGCTGCCGATGCGTGCGCAGAAGGCGCGTGCGAACAAGGCCGACATCTTCATTTCGATCCACGCCGATGCCGCCGAGAACCGCTCGGCCACCGGTTCGTCGGTATACGTGCTGTCGACCAAGGGCGCGTCTTCGCAGCGTGCGCGCTGGCTGGCGGACAAGGAAAACGCGGCCGATCTGGTCGGTGGCGTGCGCCTGCAGCAGACCGAAGGCACGTTGGCCAACGTCCTGCTGGACCTGGCCCAGAGTGGTTACATGAAATCCTCCGAGGATGCAGCCGGGCACGTGCTGGGCGGGCTGAAGCGGATCGGCAACAACCACAAGCCGAACATCGAGCGCGCCAACTTCGCGGTGCTGCGCACCTCGGACATGCCGGCGATGCTGGTGGAAACCGCGTTCATCTCCAACCCGGATGAGGAGCGCCGCTTGATCGACCCGGCCTACCAGCGCAAGGTCGCCGGTGCAGTGCTGGACGGCGTGCACACGTTCTTCAGCCGCCAACCGCCGCCGGGTACGTTGTACGCCGCACGCGCGCAGGCCGAGATCGACGCCGCAAGCACCGTGGCTGGCGGCAGCAAGTAAGCCGCTGGATCGCCCGCTTCCGGTAGAGCCAGGCCCTGCCTGGCTGGCGCTGCACACGGTGGATCTCGACTCTACCTGTCGCCGCTCCGCTATCATCGTGGCATGACGTCTGCCTGCCCCATCTGCCCATGAACGCGCCCGATCCGCGTCCGATCCGGCCGTTGCCGGAAATCCTGATCAACCAGATTGCCGCCGGTGAGGTGGTCGAACGGCCCGCATCGGTGGTCAAGGAGCTGGTTGAAAACGCGATCGATGCCGGCGCCAGCCGTGTCGATATCGAACTGGAAGAGGGCGGTGTGCGCCTGATCCGCATCCGCGACAACGGCAGCGGCATTGCCGCGGAACAGTTGCCGCTGGCGGTCTCGCGGCACGCCACCAGCAAGATCGCCAACCTGGACGAGCTGGAAGCGGTGGCCACGCTGGGTTTCCGTGGCGAAGCGCTGCCGTCGATCGCCTCGGTCAGCCGTTTCACCCTGTCCTCGCGCCGTGCCCATGATGAGCACGGTTCGGCACTGCAGATCGAAGGCGGCAAGATCGGCGAGGTGACCCCGCGCGCGCATGCGCCGGGCACCACGGTGGAAGTGCGCGAGTTGTTCTACAACGTGCCGGCGCGGCGCAAGTTCCTGCGTGCCGAGCGCACCGAACTGGGGCATATCGAGGAGTGGCTGCGCTCGCTGGCGCTGGCCCGTCCCGATGTCGAGCTGCGTGTCTCGCACAACGGCAAGGCCTCGCGTCGCTACAAGCCGGGCGACCTGTATTCGGACGTGCGCCTGGCCGAGACCCTGGGCGAAGACTTCGCCAGCCAGGCCGTGCGCGTGGACCACAGCAGTGCCGGCCTGCGCCTGCATGGCTGGATCGCGCAGCCGCATTATTCGCGTGCCAGCACCGATCAGCAGTACCTGTATGTCAACGGTCGTTCGGTGCGTGACCGCAGTGTTGCCCACGCGGTGAAGATGGCCTACGGCGACGTGCTGTATCACGGTCGGCAGCCAGCCTATGTGCTGTTCCTGGAACTGGACCCGACGCGCGTCGATGTGAACGTGCACCCGGCCAAGCACGAGGTTCGCTTCCGTGACTCGCGGCTGGTGCATGACTTCGTCTACCGCACCTTGAAGGATGCGCTGGCCGACACCCGCGCCGGCATGAGCGCGCAGGAGATCGGTGCAGGAGCAGTGCATCCGGCCGAGGGCGGCAGCGCGTCCGCGATGCCGGGGGCCACGGCCTCCAGCTTCGGCTACGTGCGCGGTCCGGCACCCGGTACGGGACAGGGCGGAAGTGGTGGCTTTTCCGGTTGGCGACCCCAGCAGCCGCTGGGCCTGCAGGTAGCCGACGCACCCGCGGCCTATGCTGCGCTGTATGCATCGCCCGCCGGTGCCGAGCGCGGTGCTGCGCTGCCGCCGATGCCGATGGAGAACGGATTGCCGGTCACCAGTGCCGACGCCGGGGTGCCCCCACTGGGTTACGCCGTTGCCCAGCTGCACGGCATCTACATTCTGGCCGAGAACGCCGAAGGTCTGATCGTGGTCGACATGCATGCGGCGCACGAACGCATCGGCTACGAGCGGTTGAAGAATGCGCACGATGGCATCGGCCTGCAGTCGCAGCCGTTGCTGGTGCCGATCACCTTGGCGGTGGGCGAGCGCGAAGCCGACACCGCTGAGGCGGAGGCCGATACGCTGGCCGCCCTCGGATTCGAGATCACCCGCGCCGGACCGGGCGCGCTGCACGTGCGCAGCATCCCTGCGCTGCTGGCCCACGCCGAGCCCGAAGGTCTGCTGCGCGATGTGCTGACCGACCTGCGCGAGCACGGCCAGAGCCGTCGCATCGCCACGGCGCGCGATGAGCTGCTGTCGACCATGGCCTGCCACGGCGCTGTGCGTGCCAACCGGCGCCTGACCGTGCCGGAAATGAACGCGTTGCTGCGCGACATGGAAATCACCGAACGGTCCGGCCAGTGCAACCACGGCCGGCCGACCTGGGCCCGTTTTTCGCTGGCGGAGATCGACCGCTGGTTCCTGCGCGGACGTTGAGGGGAGCACCGATGCGACTTTGGGGAATGGGCGGCCTGCTGGCGGCCCTGTTGCTGGCGGCCTGCAGCCCGGCATCGACGCCGGCGCCAGCCGTCGTTGAGGATCCGGCATTCGCCGCGCAGCAACAGCAATGGCGGGTGCTGCGCTACCAGGATCTGACCCGGCCCGATGGCTGGACCGCGCTGGTCGGCCTGCACTGGTTGCAGAACCGGTCGCACTTCGTCGGCAGTGGTGCCACCAGCGGCATCCGCCTGGCGGTGGGGCCGGCCAAGCTGGGGCTGTTGCGCCGTGAAGGCGACCAGTGGTGGTTCACGCCGGAGTCCGGCACCGATGTCACCCTCGACGGACAGCCTGTGCGCGGGCGTGTCCGCATGGATACCGACAAGGAT
>NZ_QAIJ01000158.1:0-2842 GCF_003060985.1 Stenotrophomonas sp. HMWF023 | reverse complement strand
CCCGCCAATTTGAGCATGTCGCGAACTAGCGCGTCAGAGGCGTGGCGGGTGTGTTGGGGCTATTTTAGCGCCCCGGCCGCTTACCTGCAAGTAATCAGGCGTCGTTTTGGGTGGACCTAAATGCCTGTTCGCAAAGCAATTTGCGAGAAAACGGGTTGAGCCGAGCAACCACTTGGGTGCAGATCACGTAGTGTCAAAAACACGCAGGAAAGAGCGACAGCGGTTATTACGCCCGCGCGGGTCCACTTCACGCCGGTCGATTTCCGTCACTCAATTGCAAGGATGCGTACGGCAGAGGAAGCAGCACGCTCCAACTATCTGTCGGAATCTCCCGAGTCGTTTCTCCAGCAATCCCCGATGGCTACCCGCAGGCCGCCGCCGCACCATCAAGCACCTCTCCGCAGGAAACCACACATGAGCCTGGCGCTGGTCCACAGCCGTGCCCGCGCCGGGGTCGATGCCCCGCTGGTGCGGATCGAGGTGCATCTCTCCGGTGGCCTGCCGGTCACCCAGATTGTCGGCCTGGCCGAGACCAGCGTGCGTGAGTCACGCGAGCGCGTGCGCGCCGCCCTGCTGTGCGCGCGCTTTGATTTCCCACAGCGACGCATCACCTTGAACCTCGCCCCCGCCGACCTGCCCAAGGAAGGCGGTCGCTATGACCTGGCGATTGCCTTGGGGATCCTCGCCGCCAGTGGTCAGGTCGATCCGCAGTCGCTGCTGCAGTACGAGTTCCTCGGCGAGCTGGGCCTGACCGGCGAGCTGCGCCCGGTATCCGGCGCGCTACCCGCCGCCATCGCTGCCGCCGAAGCCGGGCGCATCCTGATCGTGCCTCCCGGCAACGCTGCCGAGGCCGCGCTGGCCCAGCACGCGGATGTGCGCGTGGCGCGTACCCTGCTGGAATGCTGCGCCGGGCTGGGCAATCCACGCTTGCTGCCGCAGGTGGAACGCGTGGACACCACACCGTTGCCACTTCCGGATCTGGCCGACGTGCGCGGGCAGGCGCTCGCACGCCGGGCACTGGAAGTGGCGGCGGCCGGTGGTCACCATCTATTGCTGATCGGCAGCCCCGGCTGCGGCAAGACCCTGCTCGCCTCGCGCCTGCCCAGCCTGCTGCCGGATTCCGAAGAGATCGATGCCCTGCAGTTGGCGGCCATCACCTCGGTCAGTGGCGAAGGGCTGGACCCGAAGCGTTGGCGGCAGCGGCCGTTTCGCGCGCCACACCACAGTGCGAGCGCAGCGGCGCTGGTGGGGGGCGGCAATCCGCCCTGCCCCGGCGAGATCTCACTGGCGCATCACGGCGTACTGTTTCTGGATGAGCTCCCCGAGTGGAACCGCAGTGCGCTGGAAACCCTGCGCGAGCCGCTGGAGTCGGGCCACATCCGCATTTCCCGCGCGGCGCGCAGCGTGGTCTATCCCGCGCGCTTCCAACTTGTGGCGGCGATGAACCCATGCCCCTGCGGCTGGGCCGGCGACCGCAGCAACCGCTGCCTGTGCAGCGACGAACGCATCACCCGCTACCGCGCGCGGGTGTCGGGCCCGTTGCTGGACCGCATCGATCTGCACATCAACGTGAGTCGCATGGATGCGGTGGAGCTGCGCGAGAGCACACCGCTGGGCGAGCCCAGCGCCAGCGTGCGTTCGCGGGTGGAAGCGGCGCATGCACGGCAACAGGCACGCGGCGGGCTCAACGCACACCTGCTGCCTGCTGACCTACGTGCGTGCACGCGTTTGAGCGAAGCCGACCAGGACCTGCTGGAACACGCCATCGAACGCCTGCAACTTTCGGCGCGGGCAATGCACCGGATTCTGAGGGTGGCGCGGACGATTGCTGATCTGGCTGGATGTGAGGGAATAGAGACGGCGCATCTGGCCGAGGCTATTGGGTATCGGCAGTTGGATCGGAAGAGGACCGAACCCTAATCGCATCTATGATTCGACGCTCGACGTTCTTCGGCTGGCCATCCGTCTACCGGCCATGGCGGGCGATGTCTGGGGGGTGCACCCGCCGGCCATGTCCAGCAAACCGGTTTTCGAGCCACGCATCGTCCGCCACCTTTATCAGTGGCGGCTTCTGCCTGCCCGGAACCTGCCATGTTCAAGCCGCACTTCCTTCCTCCGTCGCCCCTTCCTGGACCTCGGCAGCCTGATCGCCACCCTGCGTAGCATCGGCGTCGGTGTTGCTTCCAAGGCTCGGCCCTTTCTGGGGGCAGTTTGGAATCCCGGCGCGTGATCCCGTGTCATGGCAGGACGAAGGAGGCACGTCGCGTTGCGTCGAACTGCAGTGCACTCACCGGCAGGGAGCCGCTTTCAGGCAGCACCCCGAGCGCGTGCCATTCCCATACGTCCACCGCGCCCTCGACATCCACCTCCACGGCGTAAATGCGATACACCTGCGAGTATTCGTCCCGCGCATCATCGAACGGGCAGTCAAGAACCCATTGCTTTGATGCACCGTCAGCCACGTGCATCCATCGTGGCAGGTCATGGAAATCGCGATAGGCGAGGATGCGGTAGTGGCCAGAAGGAAGATCCATCCAAACTCCGTATATCCGGTCAGTGCCCTGCAGATGCTAGTCCAAATGCGAGCGACCATTCGGATCTGTCTGATTTCACCAGCACGTTGCGCACCTGACCATTCCTTCTGGGTACCCCACAAGGAGACGCGGTTTGCTCAGGATGCTCATCATGGGCGGGCAGGAGGCCGCCCGTCAGCGGATATCACGGACGATAGGACGGCGCGGCCTGATCCGCATGGAATCGATCTACAGCGTGGACAGCGGCCTGTCGGTGCTGGAGTGGCGCAACTACGACCTGGTGGGGACGTTCCTGGCGGCCGGCTTGG
>NZ_QAIJ01000018.1:40439-42190 GCF_003060985.1 Stenotrophomonas sp. HMWF023 | reverse complement strand
ATATCACCGGTCCGTGGCTGCACACCATCCTGTTCGAAGTGCCGCTGTTGGCGATCATCAACGAAGTCTGGTTCCGCAACACCACCACGGCGGATTTCGCTGAAGGCGAACGCCGCCTGCAGGCCAAGGCCGCGCTGCTGCGCGATACCCCCGGCTTCGAACAGTGCCGCATCGCCGACTACGGCAGCCGCCGCCGCTATTCGCGCGACTGGCATGCACGCCTGCTGCCGCTGCTGCGCGATGCGCTGGGCCCGCAGCTGGTCGGCACCAGCAACGTGCACTTCGCCCGCTTGTACGGCATGACCCCGCACGGCACCATGGCCCACGAATACCTGCAGGCATTCCAGGCGCTGGGCCCGCGCCTGCGCGATTCGCAGGTAGCGGCACTGGAATCGTGGGCGCGCGAGTACCGCGGCGACCTCGGCATCGCGCTGTCCGACGTGGTCGGGCTGGATGCGTTCCTGCGCGACTTCGACATGTACTTCTGCAAGCTGTTCGATGGCGTGCGCCATGATTCCGGCGACCCGTTCGACTGGGGCGACCGCATGCTGGCCCACTTCCAGCAGCGCCGCGTCGACGCGCGCAGCAAGGTGCTGGTGTTCAGCGATGGGCTCGACATCACCAAGGTGATGCGCCTGTACGACTACTTCCGCGGCCGCTGCCAGGTGGCGTTCGGCGTGGGTACCCATCTGACCAACGATCTGGGGCCGACCCCGCTCAACATCGTCATCAAGATGGTCCGCTGCAATGGCCAGCCGGTAGCCAAGCTCAGTGACTCGCCGGGCAAGAGCATGTGCGACGACCCGGGTTACCTGTCCTACCTGCGGCAGGTGTTCGAACTACCGGACCCGGCTCAGGGGTAGTCGACCACCACCAGATAGGCGCCTCGCAGCGGTTGGCGCTGGGAGGCTTCCAGGCGATAGCGCTCGGAGAACGACAGGTCGCCGGCACGCATCGTGCGTGCGGCCACGGCCAGCTGCTGGCCATGGCGGCCGCCTTCGCGCAGCGTTGCCGTTTCACCTTCGCCCAGCGCCGTCACAGCCACCTTGGCGCCCTTCGCCGACGGCGGGCACGCTTCCAGGCTCAGCTCCTGCTGGGACAGGCGCGTCGTGCAGCCGGGATCGACGATGCGGCCGCTGAAGCGGACGCTTCCGCTGCTGGCCTGGGCCAGTGCGCTGACGGACATCAAGGCCACGCACAGCAGGATCGAGCTCTTCATGACACGTTCTCTGGTTCGGTGTGTCCTAGTTAGCGACAACCGCGAACAGTCATTGATAGGCAGTGTTTCGTTCTGCTAGGGCCATCACCTGAGAAGGGTGATGCGCGTCAAATAACGCCGTTTTTACCTGCAAATGCGGTCGACGATCGAGTGCCATTTGCGTCGCACGCCAAGCCTGCCTTGGCTTCCCCAGTACCTTCCATTTTTGAGCTAGCACGTCAATTTATTGGCGTCAAGATGTTGTGTTCATAAAAAATTATGAGACGTGGGTCACATTTATGCATATACTTGCGTCACGGATTCAGGGAGAGGTACGTCCGAATCCGGCGACAGGTGAGACGCAAGGAAGGGTCCGATGCCCGGCAGTGCTCCTTGCTTCCTCCTCTACTTTCCATCTCTTCAGTAGGGTTAGGTACAAGCAATGCACAAGATCAAATTCATCGCGGTTCTGATGCTGGCTGCCGCTCCGCTGGCCGCCAATGCTGCCGACGGCACCATCACCTTCAACGGCAAGGTCACCGACAAGACCTGC
>NZ_QAIJ01000018.1:15848-40429 GCF_003060985.1 Stenotrophomonas sp. HMWF023 | reverse complement strand
CAAGAGCACCCTGGCTGCTGCCGGCGCCGTTGCCGGTCGTACCCCGTTCGCGATCAACCTGACCAAGTGCAGCGCCGGCAACGTCGCTACCTACTTCGAGCCGGGTTCGACCGTTGACTTCAACAGCGGCCGCCTGAACAACCAGGCTGCGGCCAATGCTGCCGGCAACGTGCAGCTGCAGCTGCTGGGCTCGAACAACCAGTTCCTGCCGGTCAAGGCTTCGGGCACCAACCAGGCCCAGGACAACTCGCAGTGGGTGACCGTTGCTGCCGATGGCACCGCCAACCTGAACTACTACGCTGAGTACTACGCGACCGCCGCCGCGACTGCCGGTGAAGTCACCAGCAACGTCAAGTACACGATCATCTACAACTGATCGTAGCGGTACCCCGCACTGGCCGGCGTACGCGCCGGCCAGTGCTTCGCGGCCCCTGGCCACACATCTCGAGCGTAGTAATTCCGATGAAAGCAATCTTTCCCCGGGCGCTGCTGCTGGCAGCGTTCACGCTGCCCTTCTGCCAGAACGCTCTGGCCGGCGTGGTGGTCAATGGCACGCGAGTGATCTACCCGGCGCAATCGCGCGAAGTCACCGTGCAGGTCGACAACGTGGGCGACTCGCCCGCGCTGGTGCAGGCGTGGGTCGACAGTGGCGACGCCAACCAGACCGCTGATACCAGTGATGCACCGTTCGTGCTGACGCCGCCCATCAGCCGTGTCGAGCCCGGTCGCAGCCAGGCGCTGCGCCTGATCTTCTCTGGCGCGCAGCTGCCGACCGACCACGAATCGGTGTTCTGGCTCAACGTGCTGGATGTGCCGCCGTCGCCGGAAAGCGCCGACAGTGGCGAACAGAACTACCTGCAGGTCGCGTTTCGTTCGCGCCTCAAACTTTTTTACCGGCCGCAGGGCCTGAAGGGTGTCGCCAACGACGCGCCTGCAGCACTGCGCTGGACCCGCAGCGGTGATCGCCTGCGGGTGGAAAACCCCAGTCCCTTCCACGTGACCCTGGCTGAAGTGCATGCCGTGACCGGCAGCAGCGAGCGGCCGGTCGAAGAGCAGGGAAAGATGGTTGCACCGAAGCAGAGCCTCGACTTCGCCGCTCCAGCCGGCATCGAGCAGGTCCGCTTCATCACCATCAACGACTACGGCGGCCGGGTCGAACACACGATCCGCCTGTCCGCTACCGGGGGCTGAAAGCGCCGCGTGGGCCATTGGCCTGCGCATCCCGCAACTGCCGCCGTGCGGCGAATTGAAGGAATGTCAGTGTGATCGGAAACAGATTGACATTGTCGATCCATCAGGCGCTTTGCCTGTTGGCTGCTGGCGTCGCCTGCCCAGGATGGGCACTGGCTGCACCGGCCAATCTCGGCGAACAGGCGCTGATGGCGCAGAGCGGTGCGGCAACGGCGCGTGCGCCGGAACAGGCGCAGTTCAATTCCAGCTTCCTGTCTGGCCAGGCCAAGCAGGTCGACCTGGCAGCATTCTCCAATGGCAACCCGATGGTTGCCGGCAACTACCGCGTCGACGTCTACGTCAACGGCGCATGGCAAGGCCGCCGCGACCTGCAGTTCAAGGCCGATGCGCAAGGCCGTGTCGATGCCTGCCTGGATGTGGCGACGCTGGAAGAGCTGGGCGTGGACAGCGAAGCGGTCCTGCTCCAGCAGGATCCGTCCGCCGCGCTGGACAAGAGCACCTGTGTGCCGGTCCAGCAGCGCATGGCCAATGCCTACGGTACCTATGACAGCGGCAACCTGCGCTACGACCTCAGCATCCCGCAGGCGTTCATGCGCCGCGAAGCCCGAGGCTATGTCAATCCCGCACTGTGGGACCGTGGCATCAATGCCGGTTTCGTCGGCTACAGCTTCAACGCGATCGACAGTGACAGCCGCACCGAAGGTGGCAACCGCAACCGCAGCGCCTACCTGGGCCTCAACGCCGGCCTGAACCTGGGCGGCTGGCAGTTCCGCCACGATTCCAACCTGACCTGGAACGAAGGCGACGGCCGTCATTGGCAGAGCATCGCCACCTATGCGCAGCGCGGTATTCCGCAGGTGCGCGGCATGCTCACCCTGGGCGAGGCCTACACCAGCGGCGAGCTGTTCGATTCGATCGGCTACCGCGGTGCCAGCCTGGCCAGCGACGATCGCATGCTGCCCGATTCGCTGCGCGGTTACGCGCCGATCGTGCGTGGCATCGCCGAGACCAATGCGCGCGTCGAAGTCCGCCAGAACCAGCAGCTGATCTATTCGGCCTCGGTGTCGCCGGGCAACTTCGTGATCGACGACCTGTACCCGACCGGCTACGGCGGCGACCTGGAAGTGAGCGTGGTCGAAGCCGATGGCCGTCGCCGCGAGTTCAAGGTTCCGTTCGGTTCGGTGCCGCAGATGCTGCGCGCCGGTGTATCCCGCTATGCGATTACTGCCGGCCAGGTCCGCAACAAGCAGCTGCGCGATGAGCCGTGGCTGATGCAGGGCACCTACCAGCGCGGCATCGGCAACCAGCTGACCTTGTACGGTGGCAGCGCGTTGAGCGATGGCTACCTGTCGCTGCTGTACGGTATCGGCGTGTCCACGCCGCTGGGTGCCTTCGCCGCCGATGTCACCCATGCCCGTACCTCGTTCGATCATTACGGCAACAGCACCGGCGCCAGCGTGCGCCTGAGCTACAGCAACATGATCGGCGAGACCGGCACCAACCTGACCCTGGCTGCTTACCGCTATTCCACTGAAGGCTTCTACAGCCTGCAGGATGCGCTGTATGCACGCGATGCCGATGATCGTGGCATCGATCCGAGCACCCGCGGCCGCCAGCGCAGCCAGTTCCAGCTGACCCTGAACCAGCCGCTCGGCCGTCGCTGGGGCGCGCTGTACGTGACCGGCTCGGTGCGTGACTTCTACGATCGCCCCGGTACCGCCAAGCAGTACCAGGTGGGCTACAACAACGCCTGGCGCTCGGTGAACTTCGGCTTCTCCGCACTGCGTACCGAAGAAGGTGCGCTGGGTCGTTCCGACACCCAGTACCTGTTGTCGATGAGCGTGCCGCTGGGCCGCGGAACCCGCCCGGTCTCGCTCAGTGCCGATGTCGGTGTGCGCGAACGCGGTGGCTACGACAGCAGCCGTGTAGGTATCACCGGCGCTGCAGGCGTGGACAACAACTTCAGCTACGGCGTGGCCCTGTCCGATACCCGCGACGGTGGCACCACCGCCGTCGGCAATGCCGAGTACCGCAGCCGCTACACCGCCTTGAACGCGACCTACGGCCATTCGCGTGACTTCCGCCAGGCATCGTTCGGTGCCAACGGCAGCCTGGTCATGCACAGTGGCGGCGTGACCCTGACCCCGCAGCGCGGCGAAACCATGGTGCTGGTCGAGGCGCCGGGTGCACGTGATGCCATGGTCAGCAACGCGCCGGGCCTGCGCATCGATGGTCGCGGTTACGCCGTGGTCCCCTACGTGTCGCCGTATCGCCTCAACACCGTGACCCTGGACCCGCAGGGCATGGCTCACGATGTCGAGCTGGAAAGCAGCAGCCAGTCGATCGCTCCGTTCGCCGGTGCCATCAGCTACCTGCGCTTCGATACCCGCAAGGGCAATGCGCTGCTGATCCAGGTGCGCAACGCCGACGGTCGCACGCTGCCGTTCGGCGCGCAGGTCAAGGACGAAACTGGCCAGCCGGTGGGCATGGTCAGCCAGGGCGGCCGCCTGTACGTGCGCAGCGAGAAGAACCAGGGCAGCCTGCAGGTTGAATGGGGCTCCGGTGCTGACCAGCGCTGCACGGTTGATTACCAGGTACCGGCGGGCGCCGATGCGTCCAAGACCGGCTTCATCCCGCTGGAGGCAGCATGCCGATGATTCTCTTCCGTGGCCGCAAGGCGCTGGCCACCCTGGCCGTGCTTGGCGGCGTGCTGTTGGCCCAACAGGCCAGCGCCTCCTGTCGCATCCAGTCCAGCTGGTTTACCGCTCAGGACGTGACGATGGACATGGGTCAGATCGTGATCCTGCCCAGCACTGCCGTAGGCGGTGTGATCAAGGAGATCAGCGTAGCGATCAACCAGCAGGACAGCGTTGCGCGCTGTGACTGGTCAGGTGGCCGTTCCGTCGGCGAGTACGTCAATGCAGCGCAGCGTCGGCCGGTTGCCGGCTTCTCCAACGTCTATGAAACCGATGTCGCAGGCGTGGGTATCCGCCTGTTCCGCGACTCCGGTGCCATCCAGACCTACTACCCGCACTCCATCAATTTTGCCGGCAACGCCACCATCTCGCTGATCGGTGGTCAGTTCCGCATCCAGCTGATCAAGACGGCGACGCAGACCGGCTCAGGCACCATCGCACCGAACGGCCGCTTCACCACGTACTACTTCGACGGTGATGGTGCCGGGCGACCGGTGCTGACGTCGACCTTCAAGGGCTCGGGCACCACCGTGGTCAGCCCGACCTGCGAAGTACAGGCCGGCAGCCGCAACATTCCGGTGGATTTCGGCAGCGTGCCCAACACCAGCTTCACCGGCGTCGGCTCCAAGGCCGTCAACCGTGATTTCGACATCCGCCTGAACTGCCAGGGCAGCAACCTTGCGCAGTTCCAGAGCAAGGTCGGCATCCGCCTGGATGCCGATCAGGATGGTTCGAACATGCCGGGCGTGCTCAAGCTCAGCGCCGCTGCCAACAGCGCTACGCGCATCGGCATCCAGATGGTGCAGCGTGATGGCAGCAGCGAGCGCGAAGTGCGTTTCGGCCAGACCATCAACGTCGGCACGACAACGGTTGGCAGCTCTACGTTGAGCCTGCCGCTGCGCGCACGCTACGTGCAGACCCAGGCCGGTACCGTGGGTGCCGGTATCGCAAACGGGCAGGCAACCTTCACCATCCAATACGAGTGAAGGCCACGCGGGTATCAGGTAGTGCCGGCCGCTGGCCGGCAACTGCAGGATTCCTGAAGCATGTGAAGTTGCCGGCCAGCGGCCGGCAACAGCCACCGGATCACTCCAGCGCGTAGCGCAGCACGAACAGCACCGCCACCAGCCACACCGCCGGGTGCACCTCGCGCCAGCGGCCGGTGCCGGCCTTCAGCGCGGCATAGGCAATGAAGCCGAAGGCCAGGCCGTTGGCGATGGAATAGGTGAACGGCATCGCCAGCGCGCACAGCGCAGCCGGCACCGACTCGGTCAGGTCGCTCCAGTCCACTTCCACCAGTTCACGCAGCATCAGCCCGGCCACGAACAGCAGCGCCGGCGCGGTGGCATAGCCGGGCACCATTGCCGCCAGTGGCGAGAACAGCAGTGCGGCCAGGAACAGCGCGGCCACCACCAGCGCGGTCAAACCGGTACGGCCACCCACCTGCACGCCAGAGGCGCTCTCGGCGAAGGCGGTGGTGCTGCTGGTGCCCAGCAGCGAGCCGGCGACAATCGCCGTGCTGTCGGCCAGCAGCGCGCGGCCGAATCGCTTCTGTGCGCCCGGCAGTTTCAGCAGGCCGGCACGGCCGACCACGCCGTACAGCGTGCCGGTGGCATCGAACACTTCCACCAGCACGAACACCAGCACCACCTGCAGCAGCACCGCAATCGGCGCGCCACCGTTGTGGTGCAGCAGGCCGGGCAGGTCCAGTTGCAGGAAGGTCGGTGCCAGGCTCGGCGGCAACGACACCAACCCGTGGTACTGCAGATCGCCCAGCGCCCAGCCGGCCGCGGTCACCGCCAGGATGCCGATCAGGATCGCGCCGCGCACGCGCCGCGCTTCCAGGATCGCGATCAGCAGGAAGCCGCCCAGTGCCAGCAACGGCGGCGCGGTATTGAGCGGGCCCAGCGCGACCAGGGTGTCCTCGTTGCCGATGATCACACCGGATTTCTGCAGCGCGATGATCGCCAGGAACAGGCCGATACCGGCCACGATCGCCGACCGCAATGACGCCGGAATGCCCGACACCAGCCACGCGCGCACGCCGGTCAGCGACAGCACCAGGAATACCAGGCCGGAAATGAACACCGCCGCCAGCGCCTGTTGCCAGGGCAGGCCGGCAGCACCGACCACGGTGAAGGCGAAGAACGCATTCAAGCCCATGCCCGGCGCCATGCCCACCGGGAAGTTGGCCGCCAGTGCCATCACCACCGAGCCCAGCGCTGCGGCCAGGCAGGTGGCCACGAACACCGCACCCGCATCCATGCCGGTGGTGCCGAGAATCTCGGGGTTGACGAAGACGATGTAGGACATCGTCAGGAAGGTGGTGACACCGGCCAGCAGTTCGGTGCGCACGGTGGTACCGTGCTGCTGCAGCTGGAACAGGCGTTCGAACAGGGGCATCGCAGATCTCTCGTACCTGCGCGCCCTGCCGCCCAAAGGGCCTGCGGATGCGTCGCCAGGCGGTTAGAAGTGGTAGTTCAACTTCAGCGTAACGCTGCTGTAGCTGGTATGGAAGCTGCGTCGCGCGGCAGCCGGGTAGTTCGGATCTTCCAGATAAACCGGGCTGGAGCCCAGGTGGGTGTAGCGGTACTCGGCACCGGCCGAGAGCTGGTCGTTGAAGCGGTACAGCACGCCTGCGCCGACGTTGCCGCCGGTGGAAACATGCGACGCGCGGGTTTCGAATTCGGCGACGCGGCAGCCATTGGTGGCCTCCACCAGTGACTTGTCGCAGCCCAGCGAAAACTCCTGGCGGGCCACGGTCACACCGGCGCTGACGTACGGCAGCCACTGGCCCGCGGCGTAGCCCAGCGTCAGGTTGATCGCGCCCGACCGGGTCACCGCATCCTTGCCGTAGTAAGGGCTGTACTGATGGTTGTCGCGGTCCTTCCACTCCTGGTTGATGTTGCCGAAGGACAGGGCGCCTTCGATTCCGGCAACGACATTGTTGTCGAACTGCCAGTTGCGGCCGACCTGCAGCCCGCCTGCAAAGCCGCGGATGCTCTTTTCAGAGGCATTGGCATTGCTGCGGTCCTGGCTGTGGCCCTCGCCATGGGTGGCATGAGCCCCCAGATGGATGCCTTCCCAGTTCGCCGGCGCGGCGGCGGCGGTGCCGGACAGCAGCAGGGCCGCCGTGGTCGAGATCAGTGCTTTCATGGTGTTTTCCTACGTGGGGGTGAATCGGGTGCGTAGGAAAACCGAAGCGTTGGGCCGGAAACATACAACGAGTTGCAAAGTACGGAAGTTGCCGTGTGCGACAAGGGATCAATACTGCTTTACACGTGTGACCTTCAGCCGAGGGGCGCTGGAGCGCGGCGCGAAAGGGTCAAAAGCGTCAACAAAAATCGATTGCGGCCCCTGAAAGGCGAAAGGCCGCGCGAGCGCAGCCTTTCGTTGTTCCTTACTTCAGCGCCTTGAAGCGCAGGCGCTTCGGCGCAGCGTCGTCGCCCATGCGGCGGCGCTTGTCTTCTTCGTACTCGCGGTAGTTGCCCTGGAAGAACTCCACGTGCGAATCGCCTTCGAACGCCAGGATGTGGGTCGCGATGCGATCCAGGAACCAGCGGTCATGCGAAATGACGAAGGTGTTGCCCGGGAACTCCAGCAGCGCATCTTCCAGCGCACGCAGGGTTTCGATGTCCAGATCGTTGGACGGTTCATCGAGCAGCAGCACGTTGCCACCCTGCAGCAGGGTCTTGGCCATGTGCAGGCGGCCTCGCTCACCACCGGACAGCGAACCGACCATCTTCTGCTGGTCCTGGCCCTTGAAGTTGAAGCGGCCGATGTAGGCGCGCGACTGGATCTCGATGCCGTTGATGTTGAGGATGTCCAGGCCGCCCGCGATTTCCTGGAACACGCTGTGGTTGCCTTCCAGCGCGTCACGGCTCTGGTCGACATAAGACAGCTGCACGGTCGGGCCGACCACGATCTCGCCGGTGTCCGGCTTTTCCTTGCCGGTGATCATCTTGAACAGGGTCGACTTACCGGCACCGTTGGGGCCGATGATGCCGACGATGGCGCCCGAGGGCACCAGGAAGTTCAGGTTGTCGAACAGCAGGCGGTCGCCGAACTTCTTGGAGACGTTCTTGAATTCCATCACCGCCTGGCCCAGGCGCTCGCCCGGCGGGATGAAGATTTCATTGGTCTCGTTGCGCTTCTGGTAATCGACCGACTGCAGTTCTTCCAGGCGGGCCAGACGGGCCTTGCCCTTGGTGCGGCCGCCCTTGGCGTTCTGGCGCGACCACTCCAGTTCCTTCTGGATGGCCTTCTGGCGGGACTTCTCCTGGTTGTCTTCCTGCTTCAGGCGCTCGTCCTTCTGGGTCAGCCAGTCGGTGTAGTTGCCCTTCCACGGAATGCCGCGGCCGCGGTCCAGTTCCAGGATCCACTCGGCGGCGTTGTCCAGGAAGTAGCGATCATGGGTGACCGCCACGACGGTGCCGGTGTAGCGCGCCAGGAACTGTTCCAGCCATTCCACCGACTCGGCGTCGAGGTGGTTGGTCGGTTCATCGAGCAGCAGCATGTCCGGCTTCTGCAGCAGCAGGCGGCACAGCGCCACGCGGCGCTTTTCACCACCGGACAGCTTGCCGACGATGGCCTCCCACGGCGGCAGGCGCAGCGCGTCGGCGGCCACGTCCAGCTGGTTTTCCAAGGTGTGCGCGTCACCGGCGGCGAGGATCGCCTCCAGGCGCTCCTGTTCCTTGGCCAGCGCGTCGAAATCAGCGCCTTCCTCGGCATAGGCGGCATACACGGCGTCCAGCGCGGACTGCGCCTGCAGCACTTCGCCCACGCCTTCCTCCACCGCTTCACGCACGGTCTTGGTCGGGTCCAGCTCCGGCTCCTGCGCCAGGTAACCGACCTTGATGCCGGGCTGCGGGCGGGCCTCGCCCTCGAAATCGGTGTCCACGCCGGCCATGATCTTCAGCACGGTGGACTTGCCGGCGCCGTTCAGGCCCAGCAGGCCGATCTTCGCGCCCGGGAAGAAGGACAGCGAGATGTCCTTGATGATCTGCCGCTTGGGCGGGACCACCTTGGACACGCGGTTCATGGTGTAGATGTATTGCGAGGACATGAGGTCTCCGTAGGCGCGACCCTGCGCCCGGTCCGTCACGGGGAACTTCCCGTTGCGGCAGCGGGCACAGATTGAATTGAATACCCCCAATTATAGCCGGAACCGGTTCCGGCCCGCGCTGGCCGGAGCGCCCGGGGCTGGCCGCGGCCTGAATACCCCGTCACAGTCCCGCAGCGGGAAGCGTTTCCAGCCGGAAACCGTTCAGATCGCATGCGCAAGATGGGATCACCACCCACCCAGCAGAGGTCTCCCATGCAACTCCATCGACTCATGGCCGGCGCCGTGGCCTCCGTACTGGCGCTGGGTGCCATCGCCCCGGCTTTCGCCGACAACGACCGCCGTGGCCGCGACCACGACCGCCGTGAGTGGCGCGAGGATCGCCGGGAATGGCGTCACGATCGCCGCGACTGGGAACGCGACCGCCGCGAAGCGCGCCGCGATTACCGTCACGACCGTCGTTACGACCACGGCTATTACCGCCCGGCACCACCGCCGCCGCGCGTGGTCTACAGCCCGGGCTACCGGCCCGGCCATGGCTATGGCTGGCAGCGCGGCCACCGCTACCGCGATTACTACCGTGGCCCGATCTACGTGGTGAACGACTACCCGCGCTACCAGCTGCGCCGTCCGCCGTACGGCCACCAGTGGATCCGCGATGACCGCGGCAACATGCTGCTGGTGGCCATCGCCAGCGGCATCATCGCCGACTACATCGTCAGCAACCGCTGAGGATCGCAGCCGGCACGCGCAAGGACGAAGGGCGCCTGAGGGCGCCTTTTGTCGTCCTGCCATCGTCATCCACGCATGGCGTGGATCTACTGGAGAACCGGCAGTAGATCCACACCATGCGTGGATGCTCCGCCACAGCCGCCGGCCTGCCCGGGAATTGCAGACCATACGGGCCCGTTTCGGCCCCAGCAGGGCGGGGCGGGGCTACAATCAAGGGCTGAGTCGTACCCCTTTCCCCGCCTGCTGGAGTACCCGATGTTCCCGCGTGACGTCCGCATCGAAACCTACGATCCCGAACTGGCCAAGGCCATCGCCGCTGAGACCCAGCGCCAGGAAGACCACGTCGAGCTGATCGCCAGCGAGAACTACACCAGCCCGGCGGTGATGGAAGCCCAGGGCAGCCAGCTGACCAACAAGTACGCCGAAGGCTACCCGGGCAAGCGCTACTACGGTGGCTGCGAATACGTGGACATCGCCGAACAGCTGGCGATCGACCGCCTCAAGCAGCTGTTCGACGCGGACTATGCCAACGTGCAGCCGCACAGCGGCTCGCAGGCCAACCAGGCCGTGTACTTCGCCCTGCTGCAGCCGGGCGACACCATCCTCGGCATGAGCCTGGCCCACGGCGGCCACCTCACCCACGGTGCCAAGGTCAACGCCTCGGGCAAGCTGTTCAACGCCGTGCAGTACGGCGTCAACGACCAGGGCCTGATCGATTACGACGAAGTCGAGCGCCTGGCCCTGGAGCACAAGCCGAAGATGGTCGTGGCCGGCTTCTCGGCCTACTCGCAGGTGATCGACTGGGCGCGCTTCCGCGCCATCGCCGACAAGGTCGGTGCCTACCTGTTCGTGGACATGGCGCACGTCGCTGGTCTGGTTGCTGCTGGCGTCTACCCGAGCCCGCTGGAACATGCCCACGTGGTCACCTCGACCACCCACAAGACCCTGCGCGGTCCGCGCGGCGGCATCATCGTCGCCAAGGGCGCCAACGAAGACCTGGTCAAGAAGCTGCAGTCGATCGTGTTCCCGGGCATCCAGGGCGGTCCGTTGATGCATGTCATCGCCGGCAAGGCCGTGGCCTTCAAGGAAGCGCTGGAGCCGGGCTTCAAGACCTACCAGCAGCAGGTGGTGAAGAACGCGCAGGCGATGGCCAACACGCTGATCGCGCGCGGCTACAAGATCGTCTCCGGCGGCACCCAGAACCACCTGATGCTGGTCGACATGATCGGCAAGGACGTGTCGGGCAAGGACGCGGAAGCCGCGCTGGGCAAGGCCCACATCACCGTCAACAAGAACTCGGTGCCGAACGACCCGCGTTCGCCGTTCGTGACCTCGGGCCTGCGCCTGGGCACCCCGGCGGTGACCACCCGTGGTTACGAGGAACAGGACTGCGTGGACCTGGCCAACTGGATTGCCGACGTGCTCGACGCGCCGGCCGATGAAGCCGTCATCGCCCGCGTGCGCGATGCCGTCAGCGCGCAGTGCCGCAAGTACCCGGTCTACGGTTGATCGGGCACTGGGGTCGGATCCCTTCCCTGTGGGAAGGGCTCTGACCCCGGCACCGGCACATGAGTACCCGCGCATGGATGAGCGCCGCCTCAAGTATCTCTATGCAGCCTTGGCTGTACTCTTCGGCCTGCCCAGCCTGGTGGGTGGCGGGGCCGCAGCGACGATGCTGCTGTTGATGGGGCTGGGCCAGTTTGGTCACGGCACCCTGGCATCGGTGACGCTGATGCCGCTGTGGGGCCTGTCCGGAATTGCCGGCTGCCTGGCCTGGCTGTGGCTCAGCGCGGGTTACCTGATGCAGGGACGTGCCGGCCTGCGTGTACGGCCGGTCTGGTGGCGCATGCTGCTGGCCGGTGGTCTCGCTGCCATGCCGCCGTTTGGGCTGGCGCTGTGGTGGGGCATCGCGGTCCATGCCGAAGGCTTCAATCTGCTGCTGTTGGGGCCGTCGATGCTGGTGCCGGCGGGCATGCTGGTGTGGCTGAAAAGGCAGGCGTGAGATCGCGCGCCGGAAGAGAGAAAGAACGCATGGATGAGCGTCTGCACAAACGCCTGTATATCGCCCAATGCCTGCTACTGGGGTTGCCTGCACTGGTGGCCGGTGGTGGCGTCGCCGGGTTCGGCATCTATACCTTTCTGGTCCGTCATGGACTGATGCGCGGCGACGAAGGTGCCGTGCTCTTCCTGTGGGCGAGTGCCGGCATTGCCGGGTTGCTGGCATGGCTGTGGCTCAGCATCCGCTACCTGCGGCGGGGGCGCGATGGCCTGCGGCAGTCACCAGCGCTGCCATGGATCGGGCTGGTGCTTGGCGCCATCGCGGCACTGGCCGTGGTCGGCGTCGTGCTTTTCAGCTTGTTTGCCGGCAGCCCCTGGCAGGTGCTGGGGTATCTGGTACTGGGCGTGCCACTGCTGGTGCCGGCGGCGCATCTGGGTTGGCTGCGTCGCTTCCCCGGCGTTGCCGAACAAGGCTGATTGCAGGCGGCATTTGCTGGGAAAGCCCTTCTCAGGTACCGTTGCGACGCTGCCACGACCGTGGCAGCAGGTATTTTCCTGAGCCAGGCGTTCAATGCATTGCCCCTTCTGCCAGCATGCCGATACACGGGTCATCGACTCGCGCGTCTCCGAAGACGGCGCGACGATTCGTCGTCGGCGTGAGTGCGAGGCGTGCAGCGAACGCTTCAGTACCCTGGAAACCGTTGAACTGAAGCTGCCGGCCATCGTCAAGAGCGATGGCACCCGCGAAGCCTTCGATGCCCGCAAGGTCCGCGCCGGCTTCGACCGCGCGCTGCAGAAGCGTGCGGTGCCCGAAGAGAAGATCGAAGCGGCGGTACGCGCGGTGGTGCATCAGCTGCGCATCAGCGGCGAACGCGAAGTGCCCTCGATCAAGGTTGGCGAGTTCGTCATGAATGAACTGCGCAAGCTCGACCATGTCGGCTATGTGCGCTTCGCCTCGGTCTACCGCAGCTTCGAAGACGTGGCCGATTTCCGCGAGGAGATCGAGAAGCTCGAACGCGATTTGCCGTCGAGCACCGAACAGCTGCAGCTGCTGGGTGATGTGATCGCCCTGACCAAGAAGAAGAAGGGCTGACGGCATTTGCTTCGGTAGCCGCCAACCTTGGTTGGCGCTTTGCTATCAATCCACGCATGGCGTGGATCTACTGGGTTCTGGTGGAGGCCAACCTTGGTTGGCGCTTTGCCGGCATCCACGCATGGCGTGGATCCATACCAACGGCGCTACCATGGCGGCATGAGCACATCGTTCACCGTCCTTGACCACCTGCACATGGCCAGCGCGTTGCGGCTCGCCGAGCGTGCCGCCTATACCACCCGCCCCAACCCGATGGTCGGCTGCGTGATCGCCCATGGCGAGCGCGTGGTCGGGCAGGGCTGGCACCAGCGTGCCGGCGGCCCGCATGCCGAAGTGTTCGCCCTGCGCGAGGCCGGCGCCGAAGCGCGTGGTGCCACCGCCTACGTCACCCTGGAACCGTGCGCGCACTACGGCCGCACGCCACCGTGCGCGTTGGCGCTGATAGACGCCGGTGTGTCGCGTGTTGTGGCCGCGATGCGCGACCCGTTCCCGAAGGTCGATGGCGGTGGTTTCGACCTGCTGCGCGAAGCCGGTATCGAGGTCGCCGAGGGCTTGATGGCCGCGCAGGCGCGCGAACTCAACAAGGGCTTCCTGTCGCGCGTGGAGCGCGGTCGTCCGTGGCTGCGGGTGAAGCTGGCGGCCAGCCTGGATGGCCGTACCGCGATGGCCGACGGCAGCTCGAAGTGGATCACCGGCCCCGCCGCGCGCGAGGACGTGCAGCACTGGCGCGCCCGTGCCGGCGCGATCCTCACCGGTGCCGACACCGTGATCGCCGACGACCCGATGCTGACCGTGCGCTTGGCCGACACCGAGGTGATGCCACCGTTGCGCGTGGTGCTGGACTCGCGTCTGCGCTCGCTGGAATGCAGCCGGGTGCGCGAGGGCGGAGCGCCGACGCTGTACCTGCACGATGCGATGGTCAGCCCGCCCGACGCAGCCGACGCGGCATTCGCCAGCGTGGCGGTGCGCCACGGCCGCCTGGATCTGGGCGCGGTTCTGGCGCTGCTGGCCGAACGCGGCATCAACGAAGTGCATACCGAAGCCGGCGCGACGCTGGCCGGTGCGCTGCTGCGCGGTGGCTGGGTGGACGAGCTGCTGCTGTACCAGGCACCGACCCTGCTCGGCGACAGCGGCCGCCCGTTGCTGGCTGGTCTTGGCATCGACGCGATGGACCAGCAGCGCCGCCTGCGCGTGGTCGACCAGCGCCAGGTGGGTGAGGATCTGCGATTGCTGCTGCGCCCGTAGCGCAATGCGGTAGCGCCGCTGTGATGTCATGGCTCGCGGAATCGAACCGAGGCGGCCGTGGCCTCAACCGCGTCTTCCACTTCCTTGGAGCTGTCCGCCGGCAGAATGGCGACCAAACGGACGAACCGTTCACCCGGCCATAGGGCAAGGTAGTGGCGGTAGTGGCGTCCGTCGGGTGTGACCCCGTCAACACGGTGTCCGCTGATACCACCGAACGGCACGTTTTCCCTTGAGGTAATCGTTCCGCCCTGAATCCTGACACTCCCTGCAATCAACTGATCGGACACCTTCTGTGGATCGTTCGAGGCAAACGGGAGCGAAAGCTGGGACGCAACGACAATCAGGGGTTGGCGGCCCTCGGGATCAGTGTCCAGTTCGCCGGCCGTAAGTGCCACGGCTGATCCGGACAGGCTATCAAGCAGACGGAAAGGAGACGCAGGCTTGATGCTGAAAGGTATCGCGGCGATCTTCTCCTCAAGCGTGACCTGCGGACGCAGCGTTACCGTCGCCAGCGCCTGCATGGCCTGCTGGTGGGTTAGTGCATGGTCACGCGGAGCTTGAATCGTGATCATGACTGTCGGAGACCCGCTGAAGAGCGAGATCCACTTTCCGAAGGTATAGCCGTGTGCGGCCTGGCTGCCGATGACCACCGGAGCCGTGCGCCCTTCGATGCTGAGCGATTCCAGGCGATCGACCTGGACGCCTTGGCTGGCGAAGCGACTGCGCGCGGCGGGCTCATCCACGAATAGTCCGCTGACCGCACTACTGGCCTCTGCGGGCAACTCGGCCACCAGGATGCTGGCTCGTCCGTCCTCACTGACGAAGCCGGAGAAATTGGGTGCGGGCGTGAACCCTGGTGGCGGTACAAGGCTGACGACCGAGCCAGGGACGGCCATTGACGGTTGTGACGCCTGTGAGCAAGCCGCGAGCAGCAGAGCCTGCAGGAAAAGCAGGGCGGAGCGCGTGATACGGCGGAGGCGAGTGAGCATCTGCAGTTCCTTCTATTCTGCCCGGACGTGATCAGTGTCTTCCTGGCTGACTGGGCCTTCCCACACCGCGCGGTTCCGATCGTGGGTTCCCCTGCAATACGCTTCGGCCAGGCTGGGTCCCAGCGATCGTACTTTTTCCGCCACGATGTCCTGCAAGGTCGTGCCCCGCTGCAGCGGGCTGTCGGGGTCATAGCGCTCTGCGAACTTCAGCTGCGCATCCAACATCAGGTCACAGGCGGGAATGCCGGAATAGGCGGTGACCGACTCTGCTTCAATGCGCTCGTCCCAAGCCGAAAACGGCATCAGCTCCTTCAGTAGTTTCAAGTTGAGGAACAGCATGTCGGCACTGATCCACGGTCCGTTGTCGCCAGCGCGGGAGAATTCCGCCCGTGCTTGGTATCTGGTTCCAGGCGCATCGCGCAGGGTTGCTGCGTACGCTTCCAGGAATTCCTTGAGTGCCTCCGCAGTCTGTTCTCCGGTACGGAATCGCGCTCGACTGTCACGGTAGGCCGGGAAAGCAGCGGAAACGTCAGGAAGCGTGCAGTGGTAGTCCACGATGCCGCGTTCGGATGAGCTGTTCTCTTCAATCTTGTCGGCACGGCAATGGATGGTCTTTCGACGTGCGCTGATGGCGCTGGCTGCAGGCTCCTCGAAACCAGCCGCCAGATTCCCGAACTCGTACAGCGCGTCGACGATATCGACGATGTCGGGGTAGTCGCTTGGATCTGCCGTGCGAAGGCTGTTGCGCAGAGCGGTTTTGGCCTCCTCATCATTCTGGGTAATGACGCGCGCATGCGCATCGAAGGTATCTTCCAGCGAAAGTGCGGCGGGCGCTGCGGCAGCAGCGGCGAAGGGTGCGCCCAGCAGCAGGGCAAGAATCGGCTTCAACATGTCAGTACGTGGTCGATCGGAACGATGCCCGAGGATCTCGGAGAGCAGTTCCTGCGTCCATGCAATTAGTCTCAAATACCTGACGCTCCGTTTCCGAAACACGCCGCTGAGGAAATTTGAAACGTTCCCTATTCTTCCGCGCGGAGCCGGCAAGCACAGTGGTGGGCCCTATTTTTGCAGGCCAGCGCATTGTCGCGTGCATATCAAGTCCTCGCGTTGTCTGTGCTTCTTCCTCTGGCCCTTCTGGTTCCAGCGACGTCCTTGGCCAATGACGACAGTGAGGAACCCCATGGCGAATTGACCGTGGAGCAGGCCCTGCAGGATCTGGCCGCCGTCATCGAGTGCCGGGCGCCGGCGGCGATCAAGAAGCCTGTGAGTCGCAACCTGTGGCGGGTCGCACTGGGTGGAGATCCGCCGCAGGCGGCCTTCCACAACTGGGAGGTGGTCAAGCAGGCCAACCCTTCGCTGCACGAAGTGGCACTGCCGGCCCCCATTACTGTTTTTGGCCATTCGATCCAGCGCATCGCCGTTCTCTCTGGCGCCACGATGGCCATCATCGGCGGCGTGCCCTTGGACGAAATGTCGCGGCAGCTGGAGCTGCAGCCACTGAGCGACAGGATGGCCTCGCATGTTCACCAGAGGACGCTGTCGCTGCGCAATCGCGGTGATGGCGGATTGCATACGCGATCGTTGGTGGCATCGCGGATATCCACCCATCCAGACGCCATCCTGGTCGGGTGCGAGGAGCGCTTCGACACGCGCGCTGAGCAGTTGCGCAGGCGTGGCAAGGAGCCAGACGTGGCGTTCACCCCAAGCGTGGACATCGCCAAGGAGCTGGACGACGTGCTGACCTGCAAGGCCGATGCGCTGCGCAACTACACTGCCGGTTGGGCGGTGGGCATGTCTGCGCACACCACTGACCCGCGCTTCAAAGGCTGGAAGGATGGGGAGGACGAAGACGGCTATCGCTGGTGGACGCCGCCGGCGCCGGTCATGATCGCCGGCAGACCCGTCCCGCGCTTCGTGAAGGTCGGTCAGACCCTCTATGCCGAGCTTGATGGAAACATCGCCGGGGTCCTGGCAGACGAATGGGATCTCCCTCCGTATGAGGGCTGGGACGACGTCGCCTTCGTCGGCTTCCACGATACCGACACTGCCGCCGATGGCTGGTTGGAAGACCGCGCACGCATCGCGCGCGACTGGAGGCCCGGCAAAACGCTGCATGGTTGCGAGTACCAGCAGTATCGTCCGGAGTTCGGCGAACATCCAGACGATGATGAAGAAGAATGACAACAGCGCGGAATCGCCGGGCACAGCCCGGCATTGCAGGTGTGTACGTGCGGGTCGTTCCGCAGCATCGCGGTGATCGGGCGCAGCCAGGCGGGTGAGGATCTGCGATTGCTGCTGCGCCCCTCTTCAGTTCAGCGATCCTCGTCGGGCAGGTGCTCGTTCCATTCGAAGAACGGGAGGAACGCGTCAGCCAGTCCGCTCATCAGCGGCGTTGGGTTCTGTACGTGCCAGGCGCCACCATCATGGTCGCGCTTGAACGACACCGTGATGATCCGTTCCCGGTCCGGTGCCACGGCGATCATCTGCGTATATGCCATCGCCAGTTCCCTCGCCATCTGCGGTGGATGCGGCCCGTTGAACGGCACGCGATGCTGCCGGTACATGGGCAGCAGTGCCGACAAGTCCGGCAGGTGGCAGCGATAGTCGACGTCGGCGCTGTCGGTCTGCGGATGGCGGACGCTGTTGGTAGCGCAATGCACTGAGGCCTGCCGCTTGCGTAGCGCTGCCGCAGCCTTCGGCCAATCAGCCAGTTCTGGCGCCTCGTCCAGATGGCTTGCTGCCGCCAGTGCGGCGGCGAAGGCTGGCCCCTTGTCGGTATCGAGATAGCGGGCCAGCGTTGCCTGTGCCGCTGCATCGCCGTGCACGATCACCTGTGCGTACAGGTCGAATACCTGTCCGGGTGTCAGCGCGGGTGCCGACGCCAGTGCAGTGACAGGGGCCAGCAGCAGCGCTGCCAGCCCCAGTCGTTTCAGCGCAGTGGCTTCACGCGCACTCATCGGTCCACATCATCTCGGCCATCGGACGCAGTGCCTTGCACTCCTGCGTCATCTCCTCGGCCGACATCACCTGCGTCTTGGCCTTCAGCTCTTCGGCCATCGCATCAACACCGCTGATCTGGTCCGGCGCGATCTTCGCCACGCAGCTGCGGTGCTGCTGCAGCAGCAGGTCGCAGGCCGGCACGCCGGTCACCTTCGGTGCCTTGGCCGCTTCAACGTCCTGGATCCACTCTTCGAACGGTGCCAGCGCACCCAGCACCGGGCCGACCAGATCGTCGAAGTTGCTGCTGTACCAGTAGCCCTTGTCCTTGGCGGTGTACAGGGTGAGGGTGCCGGTCACTGCCTTGCGCGGGCCACTCTGCAGGGCCTTGGTATAGGCCTCGGTGAAGCGGGTGCGGGTGGCCTGCACATCACTGGTCAAGCTGGCGGTGAACAACGGATGCACGCTGGTCAGGTCGGCCAACTGGCAGCTGAAATCGACCTTGGCGATTTTCTGGTCATCCACATACTCGTTGTCTTCCACGGTGCTGCGCGTGGCGCGGCACTGCGAGGCCTTCAGCGCCTTGGCATACATCGCTTCGGCTGCTGCGGGATCGCCTTTCACGCCGGCCACGGCCAGCACCGTCTGCCACGGCTCGGCAAGGGCCTGCGCCATCATGCCCGGCACCGGCGTTACCGAGTCCTGGCCGTCGAAGGCCGGCTTCAGCGCGTCGTTGAGCGTGCGCGTGGCGGCGGCATCGTCTTCCAGCAATGCGCGTGCGTACAGGTCGAAGGTCTGTTCCGGCGTCAGCTGCGCCGGTGCGGCCGAGGCGAACAACGGGGCGCACAGCAGTGCGGTGGCCAGCAGGCCGCGGATCGGGGTCTTCATGACGGTGTTCCTGTTCCAGAGGGCGGCAAGCCTAGCGCAATTGCCATGGCATTCGATGGCGCGCGACAGCCAAGCGTGTTGCGCGCGGCGGCCAACAAAAAACGGGCCCCTTGCGGGACCCGTTCGATCACACGACGAGGATCGGGCAATCAGAAGCTGGCGCGCACGCCGGCCGAGTACTGGGTGACATCGCGGTAGCCGGAGATCTCACCGACCAGGCCCCAGGTACGGGTGAAGTTGATCTGGCCGCCGAGGGTGCCGACCCAGGTGCCCTTGAACTCGTTGCCGCCGTCCATGTAACCGGCCTTGATCCAGGCTTCGGTCATGCGCGAAGGCTTGCCACGCAGGCCCATGGTGGCACGCACCAGGTTGGTGTGATCCTTGATGGTGAAGCGGCCGTAGTCCACGTCCTTGACGGTCACTTCCGCCTGCTGACGGACCCAGGCAATGTCAGCGGTGTAATCGACGCGATCACTGAAGGGCATGTGGTAACCGACGCCCAGCTCCGGCTGGTTCAACTTCAGCTTCATCGAGCCGTAGTCGTAGTCGTACGACTTGCTGCCGTAGTTCCAGCCGCCGAACACGTGCACCTGCTCGGCCAGCGCGATCGAACCGCGCACATAGCCACCATCGACCTTCGGGTCGTTGAATGCTTCGTCGTCGGTCTTGACCTGGGTCCAGCCGCCTTCAACGTAGGTGTAGCTCAGGGCGTCGGCCGAGGCCGAGAACGGGGCGGCGGCCAGCAGGGCGGCCACGATCAGGATCTTGCGCATGGGAATTCCTGTGAATATCAGTCCATTGGCGGTCCACCTATGCGGCAGTCCGTGGCGACCTCATGTCGTCCGAGCGCTGATTTTAATGAAAGTTTTACGAAAGGCCAGCCGCTGGCGACCTTGCGCCTGCCATAGCGCGAACTCCGTCACAACTGAACGGTGGCCAGCCGGGGCAGTCCCGGCCCCGCAGAGGGGGCTGCTACAATGGCCGCGCCGGCTCGCCGGTACACAAACGTCTTCAGGGCGGGGTGCAATTCCCCACCGGCGGTAGGTGCGCAAGCACGAGCCCGCGAGCGCCCCGGCCTTACCGTCGGGGGTCAGCAGATCCGGTCCAATGCCGGAGCCGACGGTCATAGTCCGGATGAAAGAAGACGGTGCCACAGGGCCAATGCGGCCCTGCGCCCGCCTGTTTGCCTTGCGGCGTTTTTCGCTCACTTTTCGCGGAGAACGTTACTTGTTTACTGGAATCATCGAAGGCGTCGGCCGTCTGGCCGCTCGCGAATCCATCGGCGGCGATGTCCGCTTCACCTTCAACGTCGGGAATCTGCCGTTCGACAACGTGCAGATGGGCGAGAGCATCGCCATCAACGGCGTCTGCCTCACCGTCATCGCGTTCGACGGCAACAGCTTCCAGGCCGATGCGTCCACCGAGACCCTGGGCCTGACCACGCTGGGCCAGCTGGCCGAAGGTGCAGTCATCAACCTCGAACGTGCCATGCGCCCGACCGACCGCCTCGGCGGCCACTTGGTCAGCGGCCACGTCGACGGCCTCGGCCAGGTGCTGTCCATCCACGAAGATGCCCGTGCCCAGCGTTGGCGTTTCGCCGCGCCGGCCGCGCTGCGCCGCTACATCGCCAAGAAGGGTTCCATCTGCGTGGACGGGGTCAGCCTCACCGTCAACGAAGTGGACGACGAAGGCTTTGAAGTCGCACTGATCCCGCACACCGTGGCCAATACCGCGTTCTCCGCCACCGGCGTGGGCAGCGCGATCAATCTTGAAATCGACCTGGTCGCTCGTTACGTCGAACGGTTGATCGCAGTGCCGACCAACGGCCAGCACGCACAGGGAGATACCCCATGAACTTCGCCCCCATCCCCGAAATTCTGGAAGACATCCGCCTGGGCCGCATGGTCGTCATCGTCGATGACGAAGACCGCGAGAACGAAGGCGACCTGATCATGGCCGCCGAGCTGGTCAAGGCCAGCGACATCAACTTCATGGTCACCCACGGCCGCGGCCTGGTGTGCCTGCCGTTGAATCGTACCCGCGCTGCCGACCTCGGCCTGGCGCCGATGGTGCAGGCCAATACCGCGCAGTTCCAGACCAACTTCACTGTCAGCATCGAAGCGGCTGAAGGCGTGACCACCGGCATCTCCGCCCACGACCGCGCGCACACCATCCGCACCGCGGTGAAGCCCAATGCCAAGCCGGCCGACCTGCACCAGCCGGGCCACATTTTCCCGCTGATCGCCCAGCCGGGTGGCGTGCTGACCCGTGCCGGCCACACCGAAGCAGCCGTGGACCTGGCAATGCTGGCGGGCCTGGAGCCGGCCGGCGTGCTGGTGGAGATCCTCAACCCGGACGGCAGCATGGCGCGCCGCCCGGAGCTGGAAGTGTTCGCCCGCGAGCACGGCCTGAAGATGGGCTCCATCGCCGATCTGATCGCCTATCGCCTCGCCACCGAAAAAACCGTCGAGCGCGTCGATGAGCGCGAGATCGAGACCGAGTTCGGCCCGTTCAAGCTGGTCACCTACCGCGACCGCATCGCCCACGACCTGCATTTCGCCTTGGTCCGTGGCACCCCGGACGCCGACACCCCGACCCTGGTGCGCGTGCAGGTGGAAAACCCGCTGGCCGACCTGCTGCACTGGCGCCGTGATGACTTCGGCGTGGCCGCCACCGATGCCCTGCGTGCCATCGATGCCGAAGGCAGTGGCGTGATGGTCGTGTTGCAGGCCCCGCGCGACGGCGAAGGCCTGCTGGCCCGCCTGCGCCAGCAGCCGGCGCCGGTGGTGCCGGGCAAGGACAAGGATGTAAGCCAGTGGCGCCGCAACGGTGCCGGCGCGCAGATCCTGTCCGACCTGGGCCTGGGCAAGCTGCGCGTACTGGGTACGCCGCGCCGCCAGATCGGCCTGGCCGGGTACGGCCTGGAAGTGGTGGAGACGGTGACCCCGTAACGCGCCCGCTGCGCTCGCCGGGCATGGCCCGGCGCTACCCCGGCGCCCCGTAATCCGGTAGCGCCGGGCCATGCCCGGCGGGTTCCCCCGGCCTCCGCCAACCACGGCCGGGGCCCATCCACGGTAGAATTACCCCTTAATCGAATCCCAAGCCGCATATGAGCCACTACGAAGGCGATCTTCGCACTCCCGAATCGGCGCGCTTCGCCATCCTGGCCAGCCGCTGGAATGCCCGCATCACCGACGTGCTGGTCGCTGGCGCCCGCCAGAGCCTGGCCGGCAACGGCATTGCCGAAGCCAGCATCGACGTGATCCGCGTGCCGGGTGCCTGGGAACTGCCGTTGGTTGCCGCGCGCCTGGCCGCCGCCCACGAACACGCCGCCATCCTCACCCTGGGCTGCGTGATCCGCGGTGACACCCGCCACTACGAACACGTGGCCGACCGCTGTGCCGAAGGCCTGATGCGCGTGCAGCTGGACTTCGGCGTGCCGGTGCTGAACGGCGTGCTGGCCGTGGAACGTGTGGAAGATGCCGAGGCCCGCGCAGGCGGCAGCCACGGCAACAAGGGCGAGGAAGTCGCGCTCGCCGCATTGGAAATGGTCAACCTTCTGGAGCAGCTGCCATGAACAAGAACACCCAGGGCAAGCCCTCCGGTAAACCCGTCCGCCGCGATGGCATCGATCCGGTGCTGCGCTCGCGCGCGCGCCGTCGTGCCGTGCAGGCCATCTATGCCTGGCAGATCTCCGGCGGCAACGGCCAGTCGCTGGTCGCCCAGTTCGCCCACGAGCAGGCCCGAGAAATCGCCGACCTGGCGTACTTCGAAGCGCTGGTGCATGGTGTGCTCGACAATCGCCGCGACATCGATGAAGCCTTCGGCCCGTACCTGGACCGGAGCATCGACGAAGTGGACGCGATCGAACGCGCCGTGCTGCGCCTGGCCGGTTACGAACTGCGTTACCGCCTGGACGTGCCGTACCGCGTGGTCATCAACGAAGCCATCGAATCGGCCAAGCGCTTCGGTTCCGAACATGGCCACACCTACGTCAACGGCGTGCTGGATCGTGCCGCCGTGGAATGGCGCAAGGTCGAATCGGGTCACTGACCCACCTGTGGTAATGCCGGCCGCTGGCCGGCAACTGCAGGGATTCTGAGGTTGCCGGCCAGCGGCCGGCACTACCGCCCACCGCGCACTGCGCGGCACGTACAAACGCGGGAGCGCCCCATGTCCCTGGCCGAATTTTCCCTCATCGACCGCATCCGCGCCCGCACTGTCGAGCGCGACGACATCGTGCTCGGCATCGGCGATGACGCTGCACTGCTGCAGCCGCGTCCGAACGAACAGCTGGTGGTCACCGCCGACACGCTCAACAGTGGCGTGCATTTCCCGGCCGAGACCCCGGCGTTCGACATCGGCTGGAAAACGCTGGCCGTCAATCTGTCCGACCTCGCCGCGATGGGCGCGCGCCCCGCGTGGTGCACGCTTGCACTGTCATTGCCCGAGGCCAGCGAAGACTGGATCGACGCGTTCGCCGATGGTTTCTTCGCACTGGCCGACCAGCACGACATCGCGCTGATTGGTGGTGACACCACGCGTGGCCCACTGTCGCTGTCGGTTACCGCGATGGGCCAGGTCTCACGGGGCCAGGCACTACGCCGCGACCGCGCACAAGTGGGCGATGACATCTGGGTCAGCGGCACACTCGGCGATGCCGCCGGTGCGCTGCGGCTGTGGCAGCAAGGCGCATTGAACGTCACCGCCGCAACGCTGCTGGCCGACTACGAAACCCTGCGCCTGCGCCTGCTGCGTCCCACCCCTCGCGTCACCCTCGGCCTGCGCCTGCGTGCCTTCGCGCATGCGGCCGTGGATATCTCCGACGGGTTGCTGGCCGACCTTGGCCACATCGCTGCACGCAGCGGCGTGCGCGCCGAAGTCGATGCCGACGCGTTGCCGATGTCGGCGGCGCTGCGCGAACTGCTGGGCCGCGATGCTGCCCGTGAGTGCGCGCTGCACGGTGGCGACGATTACGAACTGTGCTTCACCGCCGCCGCCGACCAGCGCGACGCGCTGCACTTCGTTGCCGAATCGCTGGATCTGCCGATCACCCGCATCGGCCGCATCATGGAAGGGCAGGGCGTGCATACCGAAGGCCATGATGGCCCCAGCGGGTACGAGCACTTCGCCTGAAGCACGGCGGGTCGGATCCTTTTGCAACGCAAAGGGCTCTGACCCCAATCTGGCGCTATCGCGGTGCTGTGGTAGGTGCCAACCTTGGTTGGCATGCCGTCTCGTTCTGCATATGGTCTTGCGGCCATGCCAACCAAGGTTGGCATCTACCAGAAGCGATGCAGCTTTCGCTCAAGCTGCGTGCACTTGCAAACTGACATATTCGGCCAGCCCACGGCAGGCCAGTATCAATCCCTCGCGCACGTCATCGCCCACCTGCTGACCCTCATCGCCGTCCACGCGTACGCGCTCGATGGCGTGCAGCAGTTCCAGCAGCAAGGTCAGCCCGGCATTGGCGCGGTCGATGCGTGCCATCGCAATGCCAAAGCACTGCTTGCGTCCTTTGTCCGGCCACGGCTGCCCATCGGCGGCGTCTACGTGGCGAATGCGCTGCAGGCAGCCGAGCAGGGTGATGCCTTCGCCGGCGTGGGCGCGCATCGTGCTGCCCAACGTGGTTTCCAGTGCTTTGGCCAGATCATCCGGCAAGCGTTCGACGGCGTCGCCCAGTGTGGCGAACAGATAGGGATAGAGCGAAGAGGTCATGGCGGCGTCCTTGAGCGTGAAGCAAGGGAGCC
>NZ_QAIJ01000018.1:12830-15820 GCF_003060985.1 Stenotrophomonas sp. HMWF023 | reverse complement strand
CCCACGCACCGCCCGCCATAGGGCGCGGACGGATTGCCTGCCGACGCCGCCCAACAAGGAAAGAGCGACGCCGACAGGCAAGCGTAAACAACACATCAACCTAACGGGATTGCAAGCCCGTGCCACCCGTTGTCGGTGGCGCGCCATGATGTGCACGCAGGTGCTGCTATACCAATCAGAAAAGTTTCAATTTCGAAAACGTTGCAGATGCGTGTCGCATGCGCTGCGCGAAGCCGAGCACACGTGCGCGTGCCAGTTGCGACATTTGTTGTAGAGCCGAGCCCATGCTCGGCTCACCACGATCTGACCGAAGAGCAGCCGAGCATGGCTCGGCGCTACAGAAAGCAGATCACCACTTGTAGGCGACGCTCAGGTTCGCCGTCGCTTCGCGGTACCCGTGGTCGCCGCGCATCACGCCCAGCCCACCCCAGCCACTCAGCCCCGAGCGGAAGTCCACCCGGCCGCCCGCACTGACTTCATAACGGTTGCGCGGCACGCTCGCCTGCAGCACGTCTTCATCGAACGCCATGCCGTTGCTGCTGCCATCGCGGTACCAGTTCACCGCCAGGTACGGACTCACCGCCGCACCCACCGTCGCGCGTGATTCGCCCTGCAGGCGCAGGCCCAAGCGGCCCGACACCCCGTCATCGCCCACACTGCGCACGATGGTGCCGTTGCTCTCTTCGTGCCGATCCGTGCTGGCATCGGTGTACACCAGCTGCAGCTCCGGTTGCAGGCGCAGCGCGGTGTTGCCGATCTGGCCAATGTCGAAGCGGTAGCCGGCTTCCAGCGACGACTGCCAGATGTCCGAGTTGTAGCGCTCGGCGGCCAGGCCTTCGCCCTGCACGCGGTTGCGGAACTGGCCGCGCTGCACGCTGGCATCCACATACAGCGCATCGGCGGTCCAGTTGCCGTACACGCCCAGCGCGCCGCCTTCGACCTTGCCGCGTGCGCTGTAGCCGGTCAGCTGCGAACGCGACTGTGCATCGGCCTGCCCGGCGGTGAGCATCGCACCAACGCGGCCACGGCCGCTGTCGAACACGCCCACGTCTGCACCCAGCTGCAGGCGCGAGCGCTGTACGCGCAGGTCCAGCTGATCCTCAACGGCCGACAGCTTGCTCTGCGTGCCATCCACCCGCGCCCAGCCACGCACGCCCTCGGCCGTTGCATCGCCACCCTGGCGATCACGCCAGCCATGGCGCAGCAGCTGGTCCATGGCGAACTGGTTGGCCAGGTAGGCACCGGCTTCCGGGCGCAGCACCGGCGGCGGCGGGTCGACAGGATCCACCGGGTCGACCGGGTCGATCGGCTTGCACTCGGGCAGGCTCGGGTCCACCACGCACGGGTCCGGGACGGTCGCCAGGGCCGAGCGCAGGTACCAGTTGCCATTGGTATCCTTCACCAGGAAGTACTCGTACTGGCCACCCACCGCACGGCCGACCAGGTCGAACTGCGCGTTGGAGGCGCCACCAATGTCGATCAGCTCGATGCCGCGATCGGTCTTGGCACCGGTGCCGCCCGCATTGAGTACGTGCACGTTGGCCTGGCCGTTGGCATCGCCGGTGATCACCAGCTTGTCGGTGGCCGAGGCGTCGTCGCCCAGATGCGTGTTGAACGCCAGCGTGCCGCCATTGCCGGTGAACGAATCTACAGTGAGGGTGTTGAATGTCGTGCCATCGCCCAGCCCGATGGTGCCGGTGCTGCCCAGTGTCAGCCGGCTGACGTTGCTGTCGCCGGTCAGCAGCCAGGTGCTGTCGCCATCGATGCTGGCCGACGTCACATTGAGGAAGCGGCCGTCGATCTGCGCCTTGTTGCGCAGGATCACATCCAGCGTGCCGTTGGTGACAGTGGCAGGGTCGAAGGTGACGTTGCCGCGGAGTCGGGCATTATCGACAGTAAAATCAACATCGGTGCGCGCGTCGCTGAGGACGTCAGACGCCACCAGCAGCAGGTTGCCATCGCCACCGAGCAGATGGGCGTCGTTGGCCACCGTGATGTCGTAGGTATTGTCCAACAGCGGCAATACATGGATGGCGGCGCCGCGGCCGGACTGCAGGATGGAGTCGTCGACATTCAACCGGATCACACCGGTTGGACTGTCCACGCCCCACAGCAGCGCGCCCACGTTTACCCCGGTAACGCTGGAGCCGTTCACGATGTCGACCGTTCCCGATTGCATGCGCACACCCAGGCCGCTGCTGTGCCAACGGCGAACATTCTGGACGTCCTGCACATCGATGCGAGTGCCGTCGATCCGCGCATAGCGGGTGGCGCCCGTGGCACTTCCCCCATTGATCAGATCGACGCCAATCGCCCTGATTTCGTCTGGTCGCATGTCGGCCGTGCGGACGCTGATGGTACTGCCCACCAGATGAGCCGACGCACCCTCGCCATTCACGGTGATGCCCCCTCCCGCGAACCGGCTGTTGGTGGCTTCGAGTGAGGCATTCCCATAGAGATCGATGGAACTCTGGTTGGTGCGTCCCACGCGAGTGACCTGCGCACCATCGAGAACGATGGTGGAACTGTCACTGGCGATGATCTGGTTGCTCTGCGCCCCGGTGATCGTCAGCTTCGAGCCGTTGATGAGGCGCCAGGCCTCCACCGGATCGCCTGCCACGACCTCCGCGGTCTGGTTGTCCAGGTCGCCGGCATGCGCCATGCCGGCGGGTGCGATGGCCAATGCCAGCAACACGCCCACAGCCAGCGGGCGCGGCAAAGGCAGAGAAGCAGGGGACGAAAGGGCGCTCATGGATTGTCCTTTTAAGTTGGGAAGGTAGAAACAAACTGCCCACAATCCCGCCATTCAGGTGATTGGCATATATGCGTCGCCGACGTGACGATGGCGTGATCGGCAAGTGATGCGAGGAGGGGCAACGACTATCGAGTGGTCGATCGCAATTCTCCCGATCAATGTCGGAAAGGCCCATGCAATAAGTTGCAGTGTGGCGGGATGCGCTTGTTTTTGTCATTGGGCGTTCAGCGACGGC
>NZ_QAIJ01000018.1:0-12820 GCF_003060985.1 Stenotrophomonas sp. HMWF023 | reverse complement strand
GGTGGGCATCGTCCGCGACACCCGGTCGCGGGTGCGTTTGCAACAGATTGGATGGTGCACTTGCAGGTGGGTAGTCGAGGATTCCAGCGCATTCCACTGGAGCTTTCCCATGCAATCCCCCCACCCCCCTCGACACGGCCTCTCTCTTGCGCTTGCCGTCGCGCTTGCCGCACCACACCTCGCAACGGCGCAACAAGTCATCGCGGACGGTGACGCACAGGTGCCGGCCGCCGGCGACTACGCCACTGTCGATCCGGTCAGCCCAGGCGACCGGTCCGGGTACGTGTTCTATGCGATCAACGGCGGATCCATCGTTCCCGGTGGCCAAGTCAATCTCCGCTCCGAGGGACTCCGTGCAGCGGCGGCACGCGTCGAGGGCCTGGGCAGCCGCATTGAACTGAGCGGAGGAAGTATCAACACGACGGGATACGGCGCGGCCGGCGTATCGATCACCACTGCCGGAGCAGCCGTGCTGCAGGGCACGCGGATCCAGACCCACGGCGTAGCCAGTTCGGGCATCGAGCTCGCCGGCGGAACCCTGGGCGCCAGCAATGTGCACATCACCACGCAGGGTGGGCTGTCGCATGGTGTGTCGCTGCGCGGGGGGAATGCTGAGCTGCGCGACAGCCTGCTGGCAGTGAACGGCAGCAACTCCGACGGCATCCATGTTGGCGGCGGCACCCTGTTGGCCGAACGTGTGCAGATCGATCAGAACACAGACGGTAGCGCGGTGCGGATCGCGGCTGGCACTGCCAGTGCGGTCACCCTGCGCAACGTACAGATCAACGGCAGCGCTGCCGGTTCCAACGGTGTCGTCGCCGGCGCGGGCAGCAACGTGCTGCTGGAAGATGTCGATATCACCCTTGCCCATGAGCTCTCGGGCGAGGCGCTGAGCATCGGCGGCGAGGTGGTGATGCGCGGCGGGCGCATCCATGCAGCGGGCGACGGCGCCAGCGTCGTGAGCATCACCCGTGGCGGCAAGGGCACGCTGGATGGCGTGGACATCCAGGGGCGGCGCGGCATGCTCCTGTGGGACAACGCCACGCTGGACATGCGTAACAGCACGCTGACGTCGGCCAACATCGGCATCAACATCAACCAGTCCAACAGCACCGCCACCATCGTGGGATCCCGCATCACCGCCGACACTGGCGAAGGTATCCTGCTCATCGGCGATTCCACGCTGAGCTTGGTGGGCTCCACGGTGACGAGCCATGGCACGCTGAGCCCGGCAGTCTCCCTGTTCCGGGGCCAGGCTGCGCTGGAAGACAGCATGCTGCGTACCACCGGCGTTAACGGCCACGGGCTGTACGCCGATGGCAGCACTGTCGGCTCACCGGTCGCCCACGCCACCCGCGTCGACATTCTGACCACCGGTGCGGGCGCCGTCGGCGCCATCGCGCGCCTGAGCGGCAGCAGCCACCTGGCAGACAGCGTCGTGCGTACCACGGGCATCAACGCCCACGGCGTGTTGTCCGGTGGTCGCGGCGCGATGACGCTGCGCAATACCCACGTACGTACAGAAGGCGAGGGCGCCTGGGCGGCGGTGATCAACGACAACGGTCGCCTGCAGATCGACGGCGGCTCGCTGGTGAGCGCGGAGCATGGCGGCGTGTGGCTGCGCAGCAGCCGCGATGCGGGGCTGACATTGGGCAACGGCGCGCTGCTGTCCGGTGGCAATGGCACCGCGCTGTCGCTGGACGCCGCGGTGAGCGGGCGCTTCGATGTGCGGCTGGAGAACGGCGCGCAGATGCAGGGCGACATTGTCATCACCCGCGAAGACCTGGAGAACGGGCGGGTGCCGCAATCGCAGGTACAGGTCAGCCTGGCCGGTGGCTCGCACTGGTGGGGCAGCAGTGACCTGGTGGAGCACCTGGAACTGGGCGGTGGCAGCCAGTGGACCCTGCGCGGCGACGCACGCGTGGCTGCGCTGACGGTGCGCGACAGCACGGTGGCGCTGTCCGATGGGCGTTCAGCGGTGGGCAACATCCTCACCGTGGACGGCGACCTGCACAGCGACGGCGGCACGCTCCTGTTCCACGGTGCGCTGGCGGGCGATGACACCGTGATCGACCGCCTGCACGTGCGCGGCGATACCAGTGGCGATGCCAGCCTGCGCGTGCAGAACGTCGGTGGCGTGGGGGCGCCCACCGAAGATGGCATCCAGCTCATCCAGGTCGACGGCGCATCGCTGGCGCGTTACGCCTTGGCGGGGCGTGCGGTGGGTGGTTCGTACGAGTACTTCCTGTTCCAGGGCGGTATCGCCGATCCCAACGATGGCCAGTGGTACCTGCGCTCGCAATGGTTCGACCGCTGCCAGGACGATCCGACCTCTCCGGGCTGTGTCACCGATCCGGATCCAACGCCGGGCCCGGACCCGGAAGAAGGGGGCGATGATGGTACGCCGATCACGCCGCCGGGCCGGGTGCTGCGCCCGGAAGCCGGTGCCTACCTGGCCAACCAGGCCGCCGCGGTGGGCATGTTCCAGCACCGTCTGCATGATCGCAGCGGCGCGCCGGGCCTTGCCGAAGGACGCGGGGCGTGGGCACGCGTGGGCCGCCAGCAGGCCGACTTCCAGGCCGTAGGCGGTCAGCTGGCCGTGAACGGCACCACCTCGCTGCTGCAGGTAGGTAGTGACGTGTGGCAGCGCGGCGGCGCAACGGTGGGGCTGACGCTCGGCAGCGGGCGCGCCGATAACACCGTGGTGTCCACGCTGACCGGCTACACCGCCAAGGGCCGCGTGCGCGGCACTGCCATCGGCGCGTACGCCACCTGGCTGCAACGGCCGGGCCATGTGGAAGGTGCCTATCTGGATGCCAGCGTGCAGCGCGGCCGCTTCGACAACCGCGTGGACGGCGTGGACCTGCCGCGCGAGCAGTACGACGCCCACGTGCTGAACACGTCCGTTGAAGGCGGCTATACCTTCAACGTGTGGCAGGGACCGAATGCCGCGCTCTACGTGCAGCCGCAGTTGCAGCTGTCGCACGTGGATTACCGGGCCGACCGGCATGTGGAACGCAACGGGACGCGGGTCGATGGCGCCGACGTCGATGGCCTCAGCGGCCGCATGGGCGTACGCGTATTCGGCCACGACACCCGGGCCGGCAATGTGGTGCAGCCGTACATGGCGGTGAACTGGCTGCGCGGCATGCGGGCCAGTACGTTGGATTTCAACGGCGAAACGCTGGGTGCCGACGTGCCGCGTGACCGCTACGAAGTGCAGGCGGGTGCGGAGCTGAAGCTGGGCCAGCGCTGGTCGGCCTGGGGCGGCATGAGCGTGCAGCGGGGCGACCACGACTACCGCAACGTGGGTGGCCGGGTGGGACTGCGCGTGGTCTGGTAAACAATGACACCGGGGTCGGATCCCATTGCCCCGGCAATGGGTTCTGACCCCAACCGCTCTGGCGCGCGGACGTCTGTAGATGCCGTGTTGAGCCGGGACCGGACCTGAACGATGTACATGCCTGTCGCATTTGTCCATTGAGTGACTGTGCAACCGGTGGCGATGCTGCCGGATCGCTCGCTGACGGTCGCCCGCATGCCTTTCCCCGAACGCTCCCACAACGCTGCCATCGATGGCCTGCGTGCACTGGCGGTGCTGGCCGTCATCGCCTTCCATGCGAACGCGGCGTGGCTTCCCGGCGGTTTCACCGGTGTGGACCTGTTCTTCGTGGTCTCCGGCTTCGTGATCAGCCAGTCGCTGGCCTCGCGTGCCAATCTGTCGCTGGGCACATTGCTGCTCGATTTCTATCGGCGCCGCGTGCTGCGCCTGTTGCCGGCGCTGCTGGTGATGCTGATGGCCACCTTCGTGCTGTCGGCACTGTTCATTCCCCGCGCTTGGCGCAACGAACAGTTCGACCAGACCGGCTGGGCGGCGCTGGTGGGTTTCAGCAACATCGTGCTGGCCGGCCAGCAGGATGACTACTTCTCGCCCGGCGCGGAACTCAATCCGTTCCTGCACACGTGGACGCTGGGCGTGGAGGAGCAGTTCTACCTGGTCTTCCCGCTGCTGTTCTTCGTCTGGTTGCGCGGACGCGAACGCTGGCCTTGGTCGCGTTGGCTTCTGCCGGCGCTCACGGTGCTGTCGCTGGCGTGGGCGACCTGGCGGGCGCAGGCGGCACCCGCAGCAGCGTTCTACCTGCTGCCGTCGCGGTTCTGGGAGCTGGCCGCCGGTGCGCTGTTGTACCAGTGGATGAGTACGCGCAGTCCCGGCAAGCGCGGGGATACGCTCGCACTGTCCGGCCTGGCCCTGCTGCTGGTGGGCGTACTGGTCGCGCCGCAACTGGCGATGCCGGTGCCTGGTGTGCTGGCCACGGTGATCGGTACCCTGCTGCTGTTGGCGGTGGTGGCGGGCCAGGGTGAATCGCGTGTCGCCCGCGCACTGGGCTGGGCACCGCTGTCCTACCTGGGGCGCCTGTCGTATTCGCTGTACCTGTGGCATTGGCCACTGCTGGTGCTGCTGCGCTGGACCTGGGGGCCGCAGGGCGCTGCGCTGTGGCTGTATCCGGTGCTGCTGCTGGCTGTGTCGGCCGCCTCCTACCATTGCGTCGAACGTCCGCTGCGCAGTGCTGCGCCACTGCTGCGGCTGGCGCCGGCCAGGGTGCTGGCGATGGTGCTGCCGGTGGTGGCGCTGTGCGGTGCCGGCGCCTGGGCGACGGTGGAGTACCACGAGCAGATCTCGCTCAGCGTCACCCGTGATGGCTATGCATGGCAGGCGCGCCGCTACCCGGCGTGGCGACCGCTGGAACCGGTGAGCGCACCCGCCCTTGAAGGGCGGCGCCTGTTTGTTGTCGGCGATTCGCATGCGGCGGCCTACCGCACGATGACCAGCATGGCCGCGCGGCAGACCGGGATGGAGATACGCCAGGAGGACCGCGGCGGCTGCAGTTTCGTCAATCTGCTGGGGCCAAGCCCGGCCGGGTGCCAGGACTTCATCGAGGAAAGCCTGTCGAGTATCGAACGCGAGGCGCGCGCGGGGGACATCGTGTTGCTGGCGGCACTGCGCATGCCGGAACTGCGGGGCTTCGACTGGCAACACCACGGCGAGCAGCAGATCTATCGAGAGCTGTTGGCCGAGCGTACGCCCGCGCGTGCACAGGCGGCACGGGAAGAAGCCGAGCGTGTACTTCGCCGCCTGCAGCGTTTGGGCGTGCACGTGGTCATCGATGCACCGCTGCCGCTGTTCAAGGCCGGGGCCTATCGTTGCTCGGACTGGTTCAACCGTAGCAACCCGGCGTGCGCCGGTGGCCTGGACATGCCACGTGCGGATCTGCAGAGGCTGCGCGCACCGCAGATGGCACTGCTGGCCGAGCTGGCCGCGCGCTACCCCTCCCTGACCGTGTGGGACCCGCTGCCGCTGCTGTGCGGGCCGGATACCTGTTCGGCAGTGCAGGACGGTGAACCGTTGTTCTTCGACAATGACCACCTGAGTGGGCACGGCAATCGCGTGCTGCTGCCCAGCTTCCGGCAGCTGCTGATTGATCTTGCCGGCGACGGCGCTACTGGCGCACCGCCACCGACGTGATTCCTTATGCCGGCGGCAGCACCTTGCCCGGGTTGAGGATGCCATCCGGGTCCAACGCGACCTTGATCGCGCGCATCGCCGCCAGCGTTTCCGCGGTGAACGCCTTTGCCATGAAATCACGCTTGGCCAGGCCGATGCCGTGTTCGCCCGACAGCGTGCCACCCAGCGCCAGCGTCAGCTCGAAGATCTTCGGCAGCGCGGCGTGCGCGCGTGCGTTCTCGTCGGCGTCGTCCGGGTGGTAGAGGATGTTGACGTGCAGGTTGCCGTTGCCGGCATGGCCGAAGGTGACGATAGTCAGCGCGTAGTCGTGCGCCAATGCCTGCACGCCAGATACGAGCTCCGGAATGCGCGACACCGGTACCACCACGTCTTCGTTGATCTTGCCCGGGGCGACGCTGCGCAGCGCGGGTGACAAGGCCTTGCGTGCAGCCCACAACTGATCGCGCGCGCGGCCTTCCATCGCCACATCCAGCTCGATCATGCCGTCGCCCTCGGCGGCGGTCGCCAATGCCTGCAACAGGTAGGGCAGGGTGTCGTGGTCGCCATCGGCCTCGACCAGCAACATCGCACCCGCTTCCGGCACGTCGGCACCATTGAGGCGCAACAGCTGCAGGCTGCGTGCGTCCATGAATTCCAATCGCGTGGGAACCACAGGCTGCGACATCAGCGGCGACACGGCAGCGGCGGCGGCATCTGCGTCGCGGTACAGCACGCGTAGGCCGGCCTGGCTGACCGGCAGCGGGGTCAGTTTCAGCGTGGCTTCCACGATCAGCGCCAGCGTGCCTTCGCTGCCGACCAGCAGATGGGTGAGGTCGTAGCCGGTGGCGTCCTTGGTGTAGGCGCCGCCGCAGTGGATGAGGTCGCCTGCGCCGGTTACCGCCACCAAGCCGAGCACGTTGTCGCGGCTGGTGCCGTACTTCACCGCGCGCGGGCCACCGGCATTGCACGCCAGGTTGCCGCCGCGATAGCGCTCGTTGGCGCTGATCGGCTGCAGCCCGGCATTGCACAGGTAAGCCTGCGCGGCAGCTTCCACCGCCGCGCCCCGCTGTGCCCGCGCGGTTGGCATGGGGCTTAGTTGGCGCTGGCGATTGGCATCGGCCGGCCGCCGCTGAAGGTCGACCAGGCCGGCACGCGCAGCACGTTGCCGTTGCTGTCCAGGAACAGCGTGCCGGTGGCGCCGGGCAGGCCGCCTTCGTTGGCCATCTTGTCCAGGTAGGCGCTGATCTTCCATGCATCGAACCCGAACGCGAACAGGCGGCCGGCCGCGCCACGCGCGGTGGGCAGAATCTGCCCGGCGGTGCTGGCCGACGGCAGGCCCAGCACGCCACGCACGTTCCACGCTTCGTTGGGGTACACGATGCCGTCCAGGGCCATGTCGTCTATGGCGGCCAACTGGCTGCGTGGACCGCGCACCAACGCACTCGCCTTCAATGGCGAAACCCTGGGCGCGGATATGCCACGCAACCGCTATGAAGTGCAGGCCGGTGCCGAGCTGAAGCTGGGTCAGCGCTGGTCGGCGTGGGGTGGCATGAGCGTGCAGCGTGGCGACCACGCCTACCGCAACGTGGGTGGCCAGCTGGGGATGCGCGTGCGCTGGTAACAAAAAAAGGAGCCGGGTAATGCCCGGCTCCTTCGCGTTACGCGTGCTGCTTCGTGCATCATCGTAGCGCCGGGCTCTGCCCGGTTGCTTTCTGCGGATGTTCCAGCGCAGCCGGGCAGAGCCCGGCTCTACGGCGCGCAATGCGCGCCGTTACGGGGCGCCTACAGTGGCCTGTTGGTCGCGCGGGGTGCCGTAATCATCCAGCCACTGGAAGGTCACCTGGTTCGGCATCGATGCATCCGTCGGCAGCGCATAGCGCACCTGCTGGCCCGGGGCGATCATGTCCACGTCCACCTTGCGGCCGTCAGCCAGCATCAGCGTGCTCAGCGTCACGTGGTAGGCAGTGGGGTTGGTGACCTGCAACGCATTGTCTGCACTGGACCATACCAGTGCTGCAGCGGCATCACGCGCTGCTCCTGGCAGACCCGCAGGCCGGTGGAACAGCTTCACCCGCGTGCGCACCGCGAACTGCAGCAGGTTCTTGCCCGTGGCATCGGCCGGTTTGGGTGGGATATCCAGCAGGTTGAAATAGAACACCGATTCGCGGTCGGTCGGCAGCGCCGGTTCCGACGGGCGCGGTGCATAGGTAACGCGGTAGGCCTGGCCCTGGTGGGCCTGCAGCAGGCGTGGCTCGGCTGGCGTCAGCCGGAAGGGAGTTCGCACGTTCTCTGGACGCGCGTGGCTGTCACCATCGTCAATCCAGACCTGGGTCATTGCCGGTTGCCCGCCGGTATTGGTGGCCTTGATCGTGACGTCGCGGCCTTTCTGGGCGTCATGGACAATGCGGGTGCCCTGCAGGGTTACTGCCGCAGACGCGGGCAGGGACGCCAGGAAGACGGCCAGCGCGAACGCCCCAGTCGATGCACGGGGTTTCATATGTCACCTCTCGATGGAGGGGATGGCCAGCGGTGACGCCAGCCATCCCGGGGTGGCTTACCGGTAAAGCACCACGAAGTCACCGGATGCATTGGCGGTGCCGGCCGTAGCATCCTGTCCCGGCGACGCGTACCACGCGGAGTAGTCAAGCTGGCCGCTGCCATTGGCGGCGATGGTCACCCACTGGGTGGGGTCCTCACCGATCTTCTGCTGGACGTCGGCGGCGTCATACAGCGCGACGCCGACCTGGGTCGCGCCGGAGGCCGCAGTCAACTTCAGATTGCCGGTGCTGCCATCCGGCGTACCGCCGAAGCGTACGCCCACGTCCTGCGAGGCGCCCGAACCGGTGCAATCCAGGCTGATGCTGAAGGTCTTCTGGCCGGCACGGGTATTGGCGTTGACCGATGCGAGATCGACCTTGCCCATTGCGACAGTGATGGTGCCGCCGGTGGATTGCACGGCACAGGTGGAGGTGAGCAGTTCACCGGTGATTTCCAGATTCTCGGCGAAGGCAGGAGCAGCGACGGCGGCCAGCAGCGACAGTGCAAGCAGGCGGATCTTCGGATTCATGAAGGTATCTCTTGTTGATGGAAAGGGCGTCACCCAGAGGCGAACGGCGGCAGTGTCTGCGATACCCGGTACTGCGGACATGCAAGAAGTTGCAAAAGACCCTGGGCGACGATGGCTTTGAAATCATTCCGAAGGCGACGTTTCTGCATGTCGCACGGCCGGACCAGGCATTTCGACGTGTTCAACCGGTTGGGCTAGGACAAGTTGCGTCGCCCATCGTTTGCAATAAATTGCATGGCCTTGGTGGCATCGCAGGCCTAGCCTCCCACTTCTCCCCATTGCACGACGTCCGGGTTCAGCCGGGCATTGCCATGCACCTGTCTGTTTCCGCCCCGCTTCGCACCCTGTCGGCAGCCATTGCACTGGTGTTGGCCGCACCTGCATGGGCATCGCCCGCGCCGGCCATCGAGTTCAGTGACGGCTTTCTGCTCGGTGGCGATGCCATCGACATCTCACGCTATGCCAATGGCAATCCACTGCCCGCGGGTGACTACGCGGTGGAAGTGAACGTCAATGGCCAGTTCCAGCTGGCGCGCGACATCACCTTCCTGGCCTCCAGCGACCCGCATATCGCCACGGCCTGTCTGCCCGCCGAGCTGGCAGGCTACCTGTCATTGAAACCGGTCTATCTGGACGCATTGGCAGCGCAGGACGCCACCTGTATGGATCTGCCGGCACTGGTTGAAGGCGCAACCGTGGCCTTCGACAGCAGCAGCCTGCAGCTGGATATCAGCGTGCCGCAGGCCGCGCAGGCACAGCATGCGCGCGGGTATGTCGCCCCGGCGCAGCGCGACCGCGGCATCAACGCCGGGTTCATCGACTACAGTTTCAACCAGCACCGCAGCGATGGGCGCGACAACCGCTACCTGGGCCTGCGTGCCGGCCTCAACCTGGGCGCGTGGCGGTTGCGCCATCGTGCATCGGTGAACCAGGGCGAGCGCGGTACCCATCACGACGTGATCAGCAGCCACCTGCAACGCGACCTGCCAGACTGGAACAGCCAGCTGCTGCTCGGACAGGGCAATACCGGTGGCGAACTGTTCGACAGCGTGGCGTTCACCGGCGTGCGCATGGCCACCGACGAGCGCATGCTGCCCGATTCACTGCGCGGCTATGCACCGGCGGTGCGCGGCATCGCCGAAGGCAATGCAGTGGTGCGCATTCACCAGAACGGCACCATCATCCATGAAGCCAACGTCGCGCCGGGTCCGTTCCTGATCGAAGACCTGTATCCCACCAACTTCGGTGGCGACCTGGTTGTCACCGTGACCGAAGCCGACGGCCGCGAACAGCGCTTCTCGGTCAGTTTTTCTGCGGTGCCACAGGCACTGCGGGTCGGCTCTTCCCGCTTCAGTGCCACGGCTGGCGTGCTGCGCGGTGCCGGCGGCAACGTGGAGCCCCTGCGGTTTGCCGAAGGCACCTACGCGCGTGGCATCAGCAACCGCCTGACCCTGCTCGGCGGTGCGCAGGCGGGTGAGGCGTACCAGTCGGTGCTGGCCGGTGCGGCCATCAACACCGCGATCGGCGCCTTCGGTGCCGATGTGACCCACTCGCGCGCGCGTCTGCGCGGAGACGATGTGGTGACCGGCAACAGCATCCGCTTGAACTTCCAGCGCTACGTTGCACAAACAGGTACCAACGTCGGTCTTGCCGCCTATCGCTACAGCACGCGCGGCTACCTCACCCTCAACGATGCCGCGCGCGTTCGCGACGATGCGTGGGGCTACAGCACGCGTGCGCGACAGCGCTACCAGGTCAATTTCACCCAGCGGCTTGGCGCGCGCAGCTCGGTGTACCTCAGCGGCGGCCATGTGGCTTACTGGGACAGCACGCAGCGGCAGAACGACTTTCAGCTCGGCTTCCAGAGTACGTTGGGCCGCGCCAACTACAGCCTGTCGGCAATGCGTTATCGCCTCGGTGACGGTCGCCAGGACACCCGCTACACCTTCACCTTCGGCGTGCCATTGGGGCGAAGCGCGAGTGCGCCACGCGCGACCACCCAGGTGGGCCATTCCGGCCAGGGTGGCAAGCTTCAGCTGGGGGTCGCAGGTGCGCTGGGCGATTCCCGCGCACTGACCTACAGCGCCACGGCCAGCCGGTCGGCCGCCGAATCGGCCAGCGTTGACACCTATGTTGCGTACCAGGGCGGCAAGATTGCGTTGAACGCGGGCTACAGCCAGGCCCAGCGCTACCGCAGCCTCAACCTGGGGGCGGCTGGCAGCGTGGCGCTGCACGCGGGTGGCATCAACTTCGGTCCCGCGGTGGGCGAGGGCTTCGTGCTGGTCCAGGCCGAGGGCGCCGAAGGGGCGAAAGTGGGCTATGGCGACCCGATCCGTGTGGCCGGCAATGGCTACGCGTTGTTACCGCATGTCAGCCCCTATCGCTGGAACCAGATCGACCTGGACCCGTCCGGCCTGCCGCTGGAAGTGGAGCTGCTGCAGACCTCCCAGCGCGTGGCGCCCACCGCGGGCAGCATCGTGCGGGTGGCGTTCACCGCCACGCGCGAGCGCACGCTGTTCATCGATGCCACCGATGCGCTCGGCCAGCCGTTGCCGTTCGCTGCGCGGGTCGTGGATGACAACGGCCAGCCGATGGGCGCGGTGGGCCAGGGCGGCGTGATCCAGCTGCGCGGCGCGAACGACAGCGGCGCGTTGATCGTGGACCCGGACGGCCCGCACCGCTGCCGCCTGGAATACACCACGCCTGCCGCCGCCGACGCGTACGGCCTGTCCTGGACCCAGGCGGTGTGCACGCCGTACCCCGCGTTATCGCCCGGCCTGCAGGCGGTCCTGCAGGCTGCCACCACCGACGCACCTTGAACCCTTTTCCGTCGTTCCATCACGAGGTCATCCCATGCACGCTTCCACTGCTTTCCCCACCCGTATCGCCATCGCTTTCCTGCTGGCCTGTATCGCCCCGGCCGCTTTCGCGGCCACGCTGACCATTACCGGTCGCGTACTGCCCGGCACCTGCACCTTGGCGGACGCGCAGATATCCCTGGACCCGGTCAAGGCCAACGAAATGACCGTCGGCGACAACGCGCTCAAGGCCGGTGCACTGAACTTCACTGGCTGCATCGGCGTTACCAAGGCCACCCTCACCTTCGACGGCACCGCCGCCGATGGCGACGCGCTGCGTTGGAAGAACACTGCGGCCGCCGATGCCGCCACCGGGGTAAGCGTTGCGCTGCTGGCAGCGGCCACCGGCACCACCTATCTGACGAAGGGCGACAGTGTGGATCTGGTGGTGAGTGGCGCCACGGCCACCTATCCGTTGCGTGCCGGCTACTACCTGCCGTCCACCAGTGGCATCAACGCCGGCGTGGTGCGGACCGAGGTGGTGGTGACGGCGGACTATCTGTGAGCGGGTGGCTGTTGCGGCACGCGCGACCTCCGCGGAGAGCAGCGCTTGCCGCATTGACCTTGGCGTGGCTGTTGCCAGGCGCAGCAGGGGCGGCGTGCATGCGGCTGAATCCAGGCGACCAGGACGTGACGGTCAGCATGACGATGCCCAACCTCGACCTGCCTGACCGGAGGTTTGTGCTCCAATCGGGTGCAACACTCATCGATCCCTTCCAGTGTGATCCTGGAACGAATGCCTTCGTCGTGGATCTACCGCTGACCGGACTGACCTACGAGCGGGAGATCGCCTCCGATGATGGCAGGACCTACAGCGTCTATAGCCTCGGCCCGCGCTCGCCTTGATCGGTTTTCTGCATTCAGTCAGCGCACCTCGCGGCGGTACGAGCCCCTCACAGGATGCGGTTGCAGTGGGGCTGAGGCACCGTAATGCCGGTCTTCTGTCCGCATCCGCAGAGCCACTCAATGTATGGATGGGCATCGTTCGCACCGCCGGTACACTGAAGCCGGGTGCCATCGTAGGCGAAGCAGTGCTGACGGCTACATATCGCTGAGGCGCCCGAGGCAGGGGGCGCAGCCACGGCGCGTTGGAGCGTTCCTTCCAGTCCCGGCGCCATGCGAGTGGCGGACCCAGCAGGTGGCCTGGGCTGCAGGCCGGTGAAGTGCACTCGGAAATCACCGTCACCGCCGACTACGAGTAGGGTCGAGCTTGCTCGACTGCGTTGTTGTAGAGCCGAGCCATGCTCGGCTGAGGCGCGCAGGGGTCGTGATGTCTCGAAGGCTCGCCTCCACAAGCGGCGTGAAGTTGCACATCTCTCACCACGCACGCGCACGCGCTTGGTTCGCGAATGCCACGCTTTGCCGTTCGCAGCATTTCGCAACAAATTGCAT
>NZ_QAIJ01000157.1:0-6204 GCF_003060985.1 Stenotrophomonas sp. HMWF023 | reverse complement strand
CCGTAAACCCGTCCATGGGGGCTCGATGGCGCCATGGATGGCGCCATCGAGCCCCCATGGACGGGTTTACGGCGTGTCCTGCAAGCCCACACCGCCCCGCCAACCAAACAGAAACCCAGAGCCGACGCTTCGGCCGTTGCAGTTGCAGTTGCAGTTGCAGTTGCTTCTGCGGGCGCCGGGCTGCAAGCCCGGCACCCACCTCGAACTTCAACAGCAGCGCCCGCCGTTGCGCCCGCCATACCGCGCTTCCTGCCGCTCGCGGAAGAACGTCTTGTAGTCCATCGGCTCGCGGTCCGGATGCTTCTCCCGCACATGCCGCACATAGTTGTCGTAGTCGGGAATGCCGCAGCACAGCCGTGCCGTCTGCACCAGGCGTCGCCATAGGCGGCGATGCGCCTGGTACTGCCCCACTGGAACCAGTTGCGTACTCATTACAGGTCCACCATTTCATGCGGCTTGAGGGCCACGTACGGGGTCTCGCGGTCGCTGCGCTGCGGATTGCGGCGCGCCGCCACGATTGTCTTGATCGAATACACCAGCACCGACGCCACCACCAGCAGGAACAGCGTGGTCAGACCCGTGTTGACGTAGGCATTGACCACGATCTGCTGCATCTGTGCGACCGACTTCGCCGGTGCGGTGATGGTGCCGCTGGCCAACGCGTCCTGGAACTTGTGTGCCTGGGCCAGGAAACCCTGCGCCGGGTTGCTGTCGAAGATCTTGATGAAACCGGCGTAGGTGGTGCAGATCAGCAGCCACACCGCAGGTAGCGCAGTGACCCACGCGTAACGGTCACGCTTCATCTTGAACAGCACCACCGTACCCAGCATCAGCGCGATGCCCGCCAGCATCTGGTTGGAGATGCCGAACAACGGCCACAACGTCTGGATGCCGCCGAACGGATCGACCACGCCGGTGTACAGCAGGTAGCCCCACAGCGCCACGCAGCCGGCCGTACCGATGATGTTGGCGGTCCACGACTCGGTCTTCTTCAGTGCAGGAATGAAGTTGCCGAGCAGGTCCTGCAGCATGAAGCGACCGGCGCGGGTGCCCGCATCCACAGCGGTGAGGATGAACAGTGCTTCGAACAGAATGGCGAAGTGGTACCAGAACGCCATCATCGCATCGCTGCTGCTGGGAATCGCCTCATGCAGGATCTGCGCGATGCCCACCGCCAGGGTGGGCGCACCACCGGCGCGGTGCAGGATGGTCGGTTCACCGATGGCTGCGGCCGTGGCCGTCAGCTGTTCGGGGGTGATGGTGAAACCCCAGGTGTTGGTGATGTAGTGCGCGGCCGACGCTGCATCGGCACCGATCACTGCTGCCGGGCTGTTCATCGCGAAGTAGATGCCCGGATCGATGATCGAAGCGGCCACCAGTGCCATCACGGCCACGAACGATTCCATCAACATGCCGCCGTAGCCGATGTAGCGCATGTGCGCTTCATTGGCCAGCAGCTTCGGTGTGGTACCCGAAGAAATCAGTGCATGGAAACCCGACACCGCGCCGCAGGCGATGGTGATGAACAGGAACGGGAACATGCCGCCCTTCCACACCGGGCCGTCGCCGCTGGCAGCGAACTGGGTCAACGCCGGCATCTTCAGTTCCGGCATCACCACCAGGATGCCGATGGCCAGCGCGATGATCGTGCCGATCTTCAGGAAGGTCGACAGGTAGTCACGCGGTGCCAGCAGCAGCCACACCGGCAGCACCGAGGCGACGAAACCGTAGCCGATCAGCATCCAGGTGATCTGGGTGCCGGTGAAGGTGAAGGCCGGTCCCCAGGTCGGGTCTGCCGCCACCTTGCCGCCGAACCAGATCGCGGCCAGCAGCAGCACCAGGCCCACCACCGAGATCTCACCGATCTTGCCCGGCCGGATGTAGCGCATGTAGACGCCCATCAGGATCGCGATGGGCATCGTGGCGATCACCGTGAACATGCCCCACGGGCTTTCCGCCAGCGCCTTGACCACCACCATCGCCAGCACGGCCAGGATGATGATCATGATCAGGAAGGCACCGAACAACGCGATGGTGCCGGGCACCTGGCCCATCTCCTCGCGCACCAGGTCACCCAGTGAGCGGCCGTTGCGCCGGCTGGACAGGAACAGGACCATGAAGTCCTGCACCGCGCCGGCCAGAACCACGCCGACCACCAGCCACAGCAGGCCGGGCAGGTAGCCCATCTGCGCGGCCAGCACCGGGCCGACCAGCGGACCGGCACCGGCAATGGCGGCGAAGTGGTGGCCGAACAGCACGTGCTTGTTGGTCGGTACGTAGTCCAGGCCATCGTTGTTGATCACCGCCGGGGTGGCCCGGGTCGGATCGATCTGCATCACCTTGTCGGCGATGAACAAGCTGTAGAAGCGGTAGGCGACCAGGTACAGCGATACCGCCGCCACCACGATCCACAACGCATTGATGTGCTCACCGCGTCGAAGTGCCACCGTACCCAGGCAGAACGCGCCGAGCAGGGCGAGGGCCGCCCAGCCTATTTTGGAAAAACCTTTCATGAGGTGCTCTCTCCCGGAAAGACAGGCAAAGAGTCCCGCGTGCCCTTGGCAGGGTCAATGTGCACGGGACCATTCAGCGGTAGTACTTTGGTCGTACATGGGTGTGGCAGGTAGGCGATGTTCCCTCGCTGCCCACAACGCAGGCGGTGCCGGCGTGCGGACATGACATGCGGCGAACACCAGGGATGGAACAATCGGTTGCGATGACATCCATTGGCGTTGCGCCCTGCAGCGTCCATTTTTACTGGCATCCATCCAACAGGAGTCACCATGAGCCTTCCCGAGCCGGTCCGCGTCCTGCGCACCATCCGTGGCATGCCCACCTCCGACGGTGCCGGTGTTCGCCTGACCCGGGTCATCGGCGGTCCGTCGCTGCCCGACCTCGATCCGTTCCTGCTGCTCGATGAATTCGGCACCGATCGTGCCGAGGACTACATCGCCGGTTTCCCGGAGCATCCGCATCGTGGTTTCGAGACCGTTACCTACATGCTCGATGGCCGCATGCGGCATCGCGACAATCACGGCAACGAAGGCCTGCTGACCCCGGGCAGCGTGCAGTGGATGACCGCCGGCCGTGGCCTGGTGCATTCGGAGATGCCCGAGCAGGAAAGCGGGCAGATGCGCGGCTTCCAGTTGTGGGTGAACCTGCCGGCGCGCGACAAGATGACCGCGCCGAAGTACCAGGAATTCGCTCCCGAAAAGATCCCGGTGGTGCGACCGGCCGAAGGCGTGCAGGTCAAGGTGATCGCCGGTACGGTCGAGGGCACGGCGGGCCCGATCGCGCAGCCCGCCACCGATCCGCTGTATCTGGATATCGAACTGGCCGCCGACCGCGCCTGGACCTATGCGCTGCCGGAAGGCCACAACGCGTTCGTCTATGTGTTCGAAGGCGGGCTGACAGTGGGCGAGCAGGATGCTGCGCGCGACGTGGCCCGGCAGGAACTGGCGGTGCTGGGCGGCGGCGAGCAGCTGCATGTTTCGGCAGGTGCTGAAGGTGCGCGGTTGATCCTTGTGGTGGGTCGTCCGCTGCGCGAGCCGGTGATGCGCCACGGCCCGTTCGTGATGAACACCCGCGAAGAACTGATGCAGGCCTTCGTTGATTTCCAGGAAGGCAGGTTCTGAGGAATAGCGCCGGGCCATGCCCGGCGGATGCCCGGCGTGCCGGATCCTGCGGGGACGCTGCAATGCAGTCATCCCCGCAGCCTCTCAGCGGCCGTCGGCCACGGCAGAGGGCGTCAGGTTCATGCCCTGCGCAAGCTGCTGCAGTGTGCCCAGCTCCTGGGAGGTGTCGGGATACAGCGCGATCTGCGCGTAGCGGCCCTTGTCCAGCTTGACCACGCTGATGCGGCGCTCGGCATAGCCGGGCGGCTGCTGGCCGCCCAGATCCGGCTGGTACCAGTACATCGATTCACCGGCAAAGCTGCCCTTTTCCTGGCGCAGCGAGCGGGTCAGCGGAATGCCCGGATCGCGCTGGCTGAGCATCAGGCTCAGTACCTCGCGACCATCGCCGGTGGCCGCACGGCAGACCAGGAAGCCGGACTGTGCCTGCTGCTGCCATTGCAGGCCGCTGCTGGCGGGCAACGAAGGACATTCGACCGGGGCCTGCGCACAGGCAGACGCCGCAACGAACAGCAGGCTCGACAAAACAACAGGCGCGAACTTCATGCATCCCCCAAGGTGGCGTGTCGTTGGCACCGCCGGTGTCACCGGCGGCCGAGGCATCCCATCCCCGGATGCCGTCCTGCCCGGCACAAGCACGGGCGGATGACCAGACCTTAACGGAACGTGAGCGATCGCACAAATCGCGGTTACATCCGTAACCATTGCGGCCGAAGGTCGGCCGCAATGGCACGGTCACGGCTCAACGGTCGTTGCCGATCCACTTGTAGATGATGCCGCCGATCGCGCCGCCCAGCAGCGGGGCGACCCAGAACAGCCACAGCTGGCCGGTGGCGCCGCTGCCGGCGAAGAAGGCCACCGCGGTGGAACGGGCCGGGTTCACCGACGTATTGGTGACCGGAATGCTGACCAGGTGGATCAGGGTCAGGGCCAGGCCGATGGCCAGCGGCGCGAAGCCTGCCGGCGCCTTGCCATGGGTCGCGCCCATGATGACGATCAGGAACACTGCCGTGAGCACCACTTCGCACAGGAACGCGGCCGCCACGCTGTAGCCACCGGGCGACAGCGCACCATAGCCGTTGCTGGCGAACGCACCGGCCTGGCTGCCATCAATGGCGAAGCCGCTGGCACCGGAAGCGATCTGCAGCAGGATGAAGCCGGCCAGCAGGCCGCCGGCCACCTGGGCGATGATGTAAGGGATCAAGTCCTTGGTCGGGAAGCGGCCGCCGGCCCACAGGCCTACGCTGACTGCCGGATTGAAGTGCGCACCGGAGATATGGCCGAACGCGTAGGCGCCGGTCACCACGGTCAGGCCGAAGGCCAGCGCCACGCCGAGGAAACCGATACCCAGCGGATTGCCGTCGCCACCGAACTTGGCGGCCAGCACCGCACTGCCACAGCCACCCAGAACCAGCCAGAACGTGCCGAGGAACTCGGCGGACAAGCGTTTACCCATGCTCATGTGTTGCACTCCTTTGACGGTCGAAAGTGTGATTTATGTCACATTTCAGTGATCAGCGGGTGACTGTAGCGTCAACGCCGGGTGCAGGGATACACCCTCGGATGTGTGCAACACGCGATGCTCAATGCTCGGGCAGGGGAATGAATTCCTTGTCGTCGCCGGGAATGGTGCCGAAACGCCCGGCTTCCCAATCGTGCTTGGCCTGCTCGATACGTTCCTTCGAACTGGAAACGAAGTTCCACCACAGATGGCGCGGGCCATCCAGCGGCTCGCCGCCGAACAGCATCGCCTTCACCGGCGTCTTCGCGCGCAGACGCCCGCGCGCACCCGCTTCGGGAATCACCAGGTGCTGGGCGGGAATGTCCACGCCATCCAGTTGCGCTTCGCCCTCGAGGATGTACAGCGCACGCTCGCGGTGACCATCATCGATGTCGATCTCTGCATCCGGGTCGAGATCGATCGCTACGTTGAGCGTATCGGCGAACACCTGCACCGGCGATTCCTCGCCATAGGCGCGTCCGGCGATCACCCGCAACCAGGCGCCGTTGCGACGCTGCTCGGGCAGGGTGGCAGCCGCATGGTGGTAGAACGCCGGTTCGATTTCCTCATGCGACTTCGGCAACGCTACCCAGGTCTGCATGCCGTGGATCGGATTGTCATGGTCGCGGTCCAGTTGTGGCGTGCGCTCGGAATGGGCGATGCCGCGGCCGGCGGTCATCCAGTTGACGTCGCCCGGGCGGATCACCTGGTCCGAACCCAGCGTGTCGCGGTGGCCGATGGCGCCCGACCACAGATAGGTGACGGTGGCCAGGCCGATATGCGGATGCGGGCGCACGTCGATGGCCGTACCGGGGTGCATGAGTGCCGGGCCCATCTGGTCGACGAACACGAACGAGCCGATGCTGCGGGCCTGCAGGGTGGGCACTGCACGGCGCACTTCCAGGCCGCCGATGTCGTGTACGCGCGGGGCGATGATGGTGGTCATGCGGGCGTTCTCGCTGGCAGGGATCAAGGCGGTCAGCATCGCATGCTGCCGTTACGGTGGCATTCCCCGTTCGGGTAACAGGTTGTTCCAGCCAACGGCGCAGCCCCTCGTGGCTGTTGGTTGGC
>NZ_QAIJ01000156.1:0-2918 GCF_003060985.1 Stenotrophomonas sp. HMWF023 | reverse complement strand
CAAGGCCCGTTCTTCGCCGTTGGGCGAAATGGTCGACAACGCGACGGCCAGGGTGTCATTGCTTTCCCTGACTGGCTGCCCCAGTGTGGTGTTCAGCAACGGGTAGGATTCCCCATTGACGGTGATCGCGCAGCGCCCTTCGGTTTCGATACCTAGTGAGTCTGGCCAGTCGGCGAAGAAGATTCCCTCCGGCCAACTGCCGCTTAGCTTCTCCGCTCGCATGACGTTTCGAAGGATCGCGGCTGTATCAATTGCGGAGTTGTTGATCTTCGAGGCAACTACATCGCACCAACGTACCCAGTCATCAATGGCGCCGGAATCCATCTTCCAAAGCTTGCCCTTGGCCGAACAGCCTGCGGTGGTGCTTCCTCCGTTTGCGTATCCAACGCCGAAAATGTTGGACTTGATAGACCGACCACTCTCAAGGTCGTCCATGACCCGGTTGACGTCTTGCCCAACGTGCATGGTGAACCGTACGTCACGACCGGACCTGCTGAGGCCAACGTTCTGCAGCTTAAGTCGGTTAATCCCATACATGATGCGAAAGACGTCGTCGCCGTTAATGCGACGTGCGGACGGCGCAACAAGAGCCTGAAAACGCGAGGTCTGCCGTTCATCCCCGGTGCACGAGATGAAGAGGGTCGAATCGCTTTGTCGGTAGTAGGCGAGATAGAGGTGCCAAGTCGAGCCGTAGATAGAATCGCTTTTCGCCCAAGCAATGGGAGCGTTCTCATGGGAAACAGCCATTACAATCGATCCGTCGTCACTCACCGAGTGCAACTGAAGCACTTCGCTCTGCGACCCTAAGCTTTTGGCGGCATGGGGACGCCAGTTCGTTCTCGTTAGGCGGTAGGCGAGGCAACTAGTGCTAGGTGCTGGATTGAGAGCCGCGATCTTCGCTCCCTCAGAATCTCCTTCGAACCTTGATTCAAATTCTTGGCGCTGCAGCTCTCGTCCGATGCGCTCAGTACTGACTTCACGAATGATCAAGCTCCAATCCGCGCTTTCCTCAAAGAGTCGCTTCATGGGGCTGTCTGCTCTCTGGTTGGCGATATTGGCGACGAACTTTGCGGTTCCCAGACGCGTATCCGTTCGAGTTAGGCGGCCGATAAACTGCAGTGTGACTGCTGGACTTTGATGCTGATCGTGAATTGCGGCGATCTTTAGCTCTGGCAAATCAAAGCCCTCGCCGAACATGTCAACGCAGACTACGATACGACTTTGGCGGGTTCGTATGCGCTGTAGATCCCTCTCCTTGGTTCTATTGTTCTTGCTGTGGATGACAACTGGCTCAAATTCAGGGCCCAGTTCACGGTACAGCTCAATGATCCGGTTGGCCTTAGATATCTTGGCGCATCGCGCCATAAGAATGTGATCGAAACCTTCCTCCAGATCGTTGGTTAGCAGGTCAATGGCTTTGGTGGCAATAGTCCGATCAATTTCGCTGGTTAAATACTCACGAACAGGGAAGAAATCAATCTTCTGGAAGTAGTTGTCTCGCTGCGCTTGACTCAGGCTATAGTTGAAGATGATCTTGCCCTCTAGCCGTTGCTGGTCGAGACGGAACGGCGTCGCAGTGAAGTGGATGGCTGGTTTGGAGCCGAAAGCATTTCGAATACGCCCCCACGTCATGGCGGCAACGTGGTGAGCCTCGTCAAAGATGAGGTGACTGAAATGGGCTGTAAAGGCTTCCAGCTCGTTGTCATCTAGCTGGGCCAACGCGGCAGGCGTCGCGATGGTGACGTTGGAGGCTTCGATGGCTTGCACGTCGACTGCAGCATTGCGACTGTCGATGCGATGGACAATCGGTGAAAGAACGTCGTCGGGAATCGCTTTGATGGCCCGTAGTCGTTGCAAGCCGGCCAATCGATCACCTATCTGAGTGCGAAGCGCATCAGATGGCACGATCAGCAGTGTGCGTCGGAACCGACCGGCTATGATAATTGCGAAGATCGTGTCCGTTTTTCCCGTGCCGGTAGGCATAACAACGGTCCCTGGCACTTCGGGATCGGAATCGAGATGTGAAAAAACAGCGAATGCAGCAGCGCGTTGAGGCTTCCGAAATCCGGCGAACCCATTGGCTGGCCCTTCGGTCGCGAAATTTATGGTGTTTTCTGCCCAACTTCGGTAAACCACGTTCTCGCGGCAAAAATCGACATCAACATCCATGGATTTCCTCCTGTGAAGCCGCCTTCCATCTGTCTGCGGTCCGCCTCGATGAGGACGGTCCCCACTAAGCTGCCATTCTGCCAGTTAATCATGGAATCGGAAGTGGGGAGATCATGATTCTTGGCTCCACCCACAATAAGTGGGCGCCAAATTTATGGCGCACAGGGGAAGTCATGCCTGCGTTGTGAAGGATAGAGTCTGGGAGTGTCCGTTCTTGGCCGAAAACGGACACTGGGTTCGTCAGCAGACATCTAAGCGGCGAAGGAGAGTTACTGTGGCCTAACCTCCCGGCAAGCCCACTCAACCAACCCCCTACAAGCCAGAAACAAACCATCCACCACCCCCTCGTCCAGATGCCGTTCCGGCTCCGCTGCCACTCTGCAACGGTCTGCCGAGTGCAGCACCTCCAGCACCGTCAGCAGCCCGACCAATGCCCGCTCGGTCCTCGCCAGGCTCACGCGCCGGCCGGGTGACACATCATTCTCCGGCCAGGGCAGCCCATCAGCCCCTTCGCAGCCGCGCATGCGCTTGAGGATGCCGAGGAGGGAGTTCAGGTCGGGCAGGGGAGTGTCGTCGTTGATGGGCTCAACAACGGTGTACGAAGAGAAGGTGTCGGATTCGTTCATGGCGTCGGTTTCCTTTGCTGTGCTTAACAGCGCCACCGCGTAGGCGGGGTGGCGGACGATGCGTGGTTCCAAACCGGGATGAAGTAGCGTCATAGACCGGCGGGCCCGAAGGCCCCCACGCAC
>NZ_QAIJ01000155.1:13753-18370 GCF_003060985.1 Stenotrophomonas sp. HMWF023 | reverse complement strand
CATGCCGATGCTCCCGCGCGCCGCGATTTCGCCGGCCTGCAGTACTGGCCCGGTGGACCGCAATGGCAGGTGCAGGCGCGTTTCATCGCACATCCACCAGGCAAGACCCTGCCGATCGTGGACATCACCGGCCTGACCACCGAGATGCCCAACGCCGGTGCGGTGGAATTCGATCGCGACGGCCGCAGCTGGCGGCTGGAAGCAATCGGCGAGCCGGGGCAGCCGCTGTTCCTGATCTTCGCCGACCGTACCAGTGGCCACGGCAGCTATCCTGCCGGCCGCTATCTGGATACCGATGCGCCCACCGCCGACGGCCACGTGACGATTGATTTCAACCACGCGCACAACCCACCGTGCGCGTTCACCGCTTATGCGACCTGCCCGCTGGCGCCGCCGGAAAACCGCTTGGATCTGCGCGTGGAAGCGGGTGAGAAGGCGTATCACCTGCCTGAAGGAGAGGGCTGAACATGTTGATGAAACTGTTGTTGCGCAGTGCCGTTTTTCTCGTAGCCTGCGCCGCCGGCCCGTTGGCCATCGCGCGCGATGCGCCAGCCGACACGTCGGCTGGCAAGCCGCCGGTACCGCTGCTGTGGAAGGTCACCGGGCAGGGAGATGCACGCCTGTACCTGCTGGGTTCCTTCCACCTGTTGAAGCCACAGGACTATCCGCTGTCGACCGATGTCGAGCAGGCATTTGAAGCCTCGCAACGCGTGCTGTTCGAAGTGACGCCGGAGGAACTGCAGTCGCCGCAGATGGCCAGCCAGATGGTGCAGGTCGCTACCCGCAAGGATGGCAGCGAGCTCAAGCGTGACCTGGATGCGCCGACCTGGCAGAAGCTGCAGGTCTATGCGACGCAGAACAAACTGCCGCTGGCGCAGCTGCAGGGCATGAAAGCGTGGTTCGTCGGCCTGACCATCACCGTGGCGCAGATGCAGAAGCTGGGCCTGGACGCGGAGCTGGGGCTGGACCGTCATTTCATGCAGCGGGCACAGAAGGCCGGCAAGAAGACCGCAGGCCTGGAAGACATGTCCAGCCAGATCAACCTGCTTGATGGCATGAGCGTGCAGGAGCAGCGGCAGATGCTGTCCGAGGCGCTGGACGAAGCAGGCAAGGGCGATGCCCAGGCGCAGATGCTGCATGAGGCCTGGCGTCGCGGCGACGATCGCCTGTTGTGGAACCGGATGGGTGTGGAGATGCGCCAGAAGTATCCGCAGCTCTACCAGCGCATCAATACCGACCGCAACGATGCATGGGTGCCCAAGCTGCTGCCGTACCTGCAGGCCGGGCAGGGCGGTACGCTGGTGGTGGTGGGCGGCCTGCACCTGCTGGGCAACGATGGCGTGGTGGAGAAGCTGCGCGCGAAGGGCTACAAGGTCGAGCGGGTGTGCTCGGCATGCAAGGCCAAACGTCCATAGATCCACGCCACGCGTGGTGGCGTTGAAAACAAAACGGCGCGCCCATGGCGCGCCGTTTTCGTATCAGCCGGGGCGGTTGCCTCAGCGGCGGGTCTTGCCGCCGGTACCGGTGCCGCCGGTCGGCTCGCTCGGCTTGCCGGCCGTGCCGGTGCCGGTGCCCGTTCCGGTGCCACCGGGACGCGGGCCACCGAAACCGCTGCCCATGTTGCGCTGGAATTCCTGCCACAGCTCCAGGTTGCGCTCGGTCAGCTGGTTCATCATCGCCCACGGCGTCTGCCCCAGCAGGTTGCCCATCTGCTGGCGGAACTGCTGCTGCTGGTCGAGGAAGACCTGCATGCTGCGCTCCAGGTAGTTGCCCATGAAGCCCTGCAGGGAATCGCCGTAGAAGCGGATCAGCTGGCTCAGCAGCTGGGTGGAGAGCATCGGTTCACCGTCCTGCTCCTGGTCGGCGATGATCTGCAGCAGGACCGATCGGGTCAGGTCGTCGCCGCTCTTGGCGTCGCGGACTTCGAAGTCTTCGCCGTCGAGGATCAGCTGGCGCACGTCCTCGATGGTGATGTAGCTGGAGATCTCGGTGTCGTACAGACGGCGGTTCGGATACTTCTTGATGATGCGGGTCGCAGCCATGAAGCGGTACTCGTCACAGTAGACGCGCAGCATGGCGCAGTGCAGCAGCGGTTGCAACCGCCCCAGCCCCCGCCAGGCTTGGTTTTCAGTCGCCGGAATGTTGCGCAGCAAGGCTTTGCGTGCTGCGCAGCATGACCAACGGCAGGGTGCAGCACACCCCCTCAGCCGGTCTTGGCGCCGTTTACCAGCCCATGTGGTGGCCGCCGTTGATGTCCAGGTTGCTGCCGGTGATCCACGAGGCTTCTTCGGCTACCAGGAAGGACACGCCATAGGCGATTTCTTCCGGCTTGCCCAGGCGCCCCGTCGGAATGTCGGCGATGATCTTGGCGCGCACTTCCTCGGGCACCGCCATCACCATGTCGGTGGCCACATAGCCGGGCGAGATGGTATTCACGGTGATGCCGAAGCCTGCATTCTCGCGCGCCAGCGAGATGGTGAAGCCGTGCATGCCGGCCTTGGCGGCGGCGTAGTTGGCCTGGCCGTACTGGCCCTTCAGGCCGTTGATCGAGCTGATCTGGATGACCCGGCCCCAGCCGCGTCGACGCATGCCTTCGATGACCGGGCGGGTGACGTTGAACACCGAATTGAGGTTGGTGTTGATCACATCGTGCCATTGCTCCGCGCGCATGCGGTGGAACGTGGTGTCGCGGGTGATGCCGGCGTTGTTGACCAGGATCTCGACCGGGCCCAGTTCCGCCTCGACCGCGCGGATCAGGGCTTCGGCGCTGGCGGAGTCGGAGACATCGCCCGGGAAGATCGACACCTGGTAGCCACGTTCGGTCATCGACTTCTGCCAGGCGCGGGCCTTGGCCTCGTCACGGTAGTTGGTGGCGACGCGGTGGCCCTGGTCGGCCAGGCGTTGGCAGATGGCGGTACCGATGCCGCCGGTTCCGCCGGTGACCAGTGCGACGCGAGATGTCATGGAAAGCTGTCCGGATATCAGGTGGGGGAAGGGGGATTCTGCAACATCGGCGCGGAAAGTGCGCCCGCCGGCAGCAGGATGTCCGCGCGCGGCAGCAGGCCGGGGTCGAAGCTGCGCTGCGCGGCGGCCAACAGCGCATCGCGGTCGTCGATGCCTTCCAGTGCGGTGCTCGGCTGGCCCAGCAGTTCCCACAACCGGCGCAGCACCGGTACCGGCTCGCGGGCTTCCACCGGCAAGGCGGCCAGTGACTTGGACAGTTTGTGGCCCGGCGCATCCAGCAGCAGCGGCAGGTGCCAGTAGCGCGGCGTCGGCAGGTCGAGTGCCTGCTGCAGCAGGATCTGGCGGGCGGTGGAATCGAGCAGGTCGGCGCCACGCACGACCTCGTTCACGCCCTGCGTGGCATCGTCGACCACCACCGCCAACTGGTACGCCCAGCAGCCGTCGGCGCGGCGCAGTACGAAGTCGCCGACCTCGGCATGGACATCCTGGTGTTGCCGGCCGCGCAGGCCATCCTCGAAATGCACCACGCTGTCCGCAGGTACCCGGAAGCGGACGGCGGGGTCCGGTCTTGTCTGCCGCGCGACGCAGTGGTGGTGCAGGCCACCGTTGGCGGCCAGATCGCTGCGGCTGCAGTGGCAGACAAACGCGTGGCCATCGGCCAGCAGGCGGTCCAGCGCAGTCTGATAGGCGTCGCCGCGCGCGCTTTGCCAGATCACCGGCCCGTCATGGACCAGCCCGAACGCGGCCAGGGTCCGCAGCTGCGCCTGTGCCGCACCGGCAACCGTCCGGGGTGGATCGACGTCCTCGATGCGCAACCGCCACAGGCCGCCATGGTGGCGCGCGAGCAGCCAGCTGCCGAAGGCGGCGAGCAGGGAGCCGGGATGCAGCAGGCCGGTGGGCGAGGGCGCAAAACGGCCGCAGGGAAGGGAGAAAGTCATGCAGGCTGAATCGTCGGTCAGGTTGGCGCTTGAATTCAAGCTGACCGCACCGCAAATTGACGGATATCGACCCCTTCCAAGCCGGAATTTCCCATGTTTACCCGCATTGCCCTGTTCCTGGCGACCAACTTCGCGGTCCTGATCCTCGCCAGCATCGTGATGTCGCTGCTGGGAACCGACCCGAGCAGGATGAGCGGCCTGCTGGTCATGGCCGCGATCTTCGGTTTCGGTGGCTCCCTCATCTCGCTGCTGCTGTCCAAGTGGATGGCCAAGCGCTCCACCGGTGCGGTGGTGATCACCGAGCCGCGCAACCAGACCGAGCGCTGGCTGCTGGCCACCGTCGAGCGACAGGCCAAGGCGGCCGGTATCGGCATGCCGGAAGTCGCGGTGTATGACGGCCCGGAGATCAACGCGTTCGCCACCGGTGCGAACCGCAACAACGCGCTGGTGGCGGTGTCCACCGGCCTGCTGCAGAACATGAGCGAGGACGAAGCCGAAGCCGTGCTCGGCCACGAGATCGCCCACGTCGCCAACGGTGACATGATCACCATGGCACTGCTGCAGGGCGTGCTGAACACCTTCGTGATCGTGCTGGCCCGCGTGGTCGGCGGCGTGATCGACAGCGCGATGTCCGGCAACCGCGAAGGCGGCGGCCGTGGCTTTGCCTACTACATCATCGTGTTCGTGCTGGAGATGGTGTTCGGCCTGTTCGCCA
>NZ_QAIJ01000155.1:0-13743 GCF_003060985.1 Stenotrophomonas sp. HMWF023 | reverse complement strand
GTATTGCCGGTTCGACCGCGAAGAAGCTGTTCATGAGCCACCCGCCGCTGGAAGAGCGTATTGCCGCGCTGCGGGCGTCGACCGCGGCGTAAGCTCCGGCTTCCGATGGAGATGCAGGAACGCCTGGCCTCGCGCCGGGCGTTTTTGTTTGCGGGGAGGCATTGCTGGCGCCGGGCCATGCCCGGCGGGCTCTTTTCCGCGCCTGCGGAGAGGTGTCACTTTCTTTGCTCGTGCACCGCGCTGCAGGAGCAGCGCGGAACGGCGCAGCCGGCCCGCAGGGTGGCGCACAGGGACGTGCGCCATCAAGAAAGTAACCAAAGAAACACGCCGCCGGCCGCGAGCCGTCGTGCTTCGCACGTCGGTTCCCTGTGCTCCTCGGTCCGTCGAGGGACGGTGCGGGAACTCGCTGCGCTCAGACACCCGCACCTCTCCGCCCTCGCCGGACCTGCGGTGCTCGGCTCGCTTGAAGGCGGACTGGAAGGTCAAGATCAACGGCAAAAGCATCCACGCATGGCGTGGATCTACTGGTGCAGCTGTGGCATTTGATCTTGAGTCCGCCTTGAGCGAGCCGAGCATCGCAGGGGAATCAGGGGCGAAGAGGCGCCGGTGTCTGAGCGCAGCGAGTTCGGCGCCGTCCCCTGATTCGCCGAGAAGCGCAGGGTACCGGCGCGTAGCGACGGCTCGTGGCTGGCGGAGCGTTTCTTTGGTTACTTTCTTTGCGCGCAAAGAAAGTGACAACCCTCCGCGGTCGCGGAAACGAATCTCCGGGCGCACAAACGAAAACGGCACCTTCGCAGGTGCCGTCTCCATGAACCGCTTTACGCGGAAATTCAGAACTTCGCGTCGAACTCGGCAGCGTAGCCGGTATTGACCAGCACCTTCTGCAGCGACTCGGCCACCTTCAGGTTGCCGGCCACGATCTGCTGGGTGTCCGGGCCGCGGTTGTCCATGCGTGCCGGGGTCGCGCCCTTGAAGTCGCAGACCTTGCCACCGGCTTCGCGCACCAGCAGCACGCCGGCGGCGATGTCCCAGGCCTTCACGCCGGCCTCGAAGTAGGCATCGGCGCGGCCACAGGCCACGTAGGCCAGGTCCAGCGCGGCCGAACCCGAGCGGCGGATGTCCTCGGCGTGCACCAGCAGGGCGTCCACCGACTTCAGCTGCGCACTGGCGCGTGCACGCTCGCGCGGGGCAAAACCGGTGTGGATCATGGTGCCTTCCAGATCCTTGCGGTCGGCAACGCGGATGCGGCGGTCGTTGAGTACGGCGCCGGCGCCGCGGCTGGCAGTGAACAGCTCGTTGCGCAGCGGGTCGAAGATCACCGCGTCGGTCGGCTCGCCGTTCTCGACCAGGGCGATCGACACGCAGTAGTGCGGTACGCCGCGCAGGTAGTTGCTGGTGCCGTCCAGCGGGTCGATGACCCACATGTGGCGACGCTCGCTCTGCACGCCACCTTCTTCACCGAAGATGCCGTACTCGGGGTAAGCGCGCTTGAGTTCCTTGACGATCACCTTTTCCGCGTCCGCATCGACTTCGCTGGCGTAGTCCATGCGGCCCTTCTGGACTACATTCAGTGCCTCGAGCTTGTTGATGTTGCGCAAGAGGACGTTGCCGGCGAGGCGGGCGGCCTTGACCATGACGGTTACGGCGGGTTTCTGCATGGCATGGGCTCCCGGAAGGGCAGAAGAGAAGGGCTGGCGGGGGAAAAGAGCGGGTCCGGCGCAGTGGCCGGCCGCACAGTTTACCATTGGTCTTCGTCCAGCTCGACATTTTCCCTGTTCATGTCCCAGTTTCCTGCCGCCACCCGCCTCCGATTCGTCCTGGTCGGGACCCAACACCCCGGCAACATGGGCGCCGCCGCCCGTGCCCTGAAGACCATGGGCCTGGCCCGCCTGGTGCTGGTAGCACCGGAGAAGCCGCTTGATGAAGAGGCCTTCCGGCGCTCGGCCGGTGCCGAGGACGTGCTCGGCGACGCACCCGTGGTGGTCACCCTCGCCGAAGCCGTGGCCGACTGCCGGTTCGTACTGGGGTGCACCGCACGTGCGCGCCGGGTCCAGCTGGAGGAGTTCCTGCCGGCCGATGCCGCCGCCCGCGCAGTGGCCAAGGCCGGCGAAGGCGCCGAGGTGGCGCTGGTGTTCGGCCGTGAGCGTACCGGTCTGACCAACGAGGAACTGCAGCTGTGCCATGCCGCAGTGCACATTCCGTCCGATCCTGAGTTCAGCTCGCTCAACCTGGCCGCCGCGGTGCAGGTGCTGGCCTATGAAGTGCGCATGCAGCTGCTGGGTGCACAGCCCGTGGCCGCGACCGGGCCGGACAGCCGCGAGCAGGCTGCCAGCCACGATCAGATGGAGAGCTTCTTCGCCCAGCTCGGCGAGACGCTGGACGAGATCGATTTCCACAAGGGGCGCGCGCCCGAGTCGGCGATGCGCAAGCTGCGCCGTCTGTTCCTGCGCAACGAGCCAAGCGAGCAGGAAGTGCGCCTGCTGCGCGGCATCCTGGCCGATACCCAGCGCATGGCGCGCCTGGCCCAGAAGAACGGCAAGGACAGCTGACGACGGCCCCGTTTTTTCGGGTAGTCTGTCCGGATACCCTTGGGGGATGATGCTTGTGTCGGGTCTGCGTAGGGCAATGCAGGGGGAACTGCTGAGCCTGGCCTTGGCCCTGCTGGCCGGGACGGCGCGTGCTGCGCCGGGTCGGCGATGGGGGCGTTGGGCAGCGGAGAGGGGCGACTCGCGATGACGCAGGATCATGCGCTCGGCAGTGTGGACCGTGCGGTTGCCGGACCGGCGCCGCCGGCGTTCGGCCGCGCGTCCGGCGTGCTGCCGAGTGTCGTCTGTTATCGGCGGGTGCAGAGTGCGTTTGAGAGAGTGTTGGGGGCTTCCGGTTTCCGCCGCGTCGATGCGCATGCGCAGCCGTGGCTGGATGGATTGAAACAAGGGTCGACGCGCGTGCGGATGGAAGTGGAATGAAGTTGCTCGGCTCGGGAATGCAGGCCCGGTTCCTGCTTGCGATGGGCGGGGCGATGCTGGTGGTGGTGGCGATCCTGGCCGTGCTGCTGGGACGGCAGGCGGCGATGCAGGGCGAAGTGAGGTCGCTCAGCAACGGCGTCATCCACGAACTGTTCGACCGCAGCGTGCGCAGCCGTGGCGAGGCCATGGTGCGCGAGCTGTCCGAAGCGCTTGCCGGCCCTCTCCACAACAACGATCTGGACCAGGTCGGGGCGCTGGTGCGCAGCATTTCGCGGCAGTCGGTGGTGCGCTATGTACTGGTGTTCGACAACCGCGGGCGGCTGGTTCACGACGGCTCGGCCGGGGTGCCCGGATCCGGACGGCCGATGACCGATCCGCTGGCGGCCGGGGCGGTTGCCGCGCAGTCGCTGGTGGTGCAGCAATCGCCCACGGTGCTCGACAACGCGATGCCGATCAGGATGGGCAATCAGCGCATCGGTGGTGTCCGCGTCGGCATGGCGCTGGATGAAGTGCTGCAGCGTGAGCAGGCGGCCAACGCGACCCTCGATGAGCGGCTGCAGCAGATGGGAAGCCGGCATCTGGGCTGGCTGCTGCTGATGCTGGGCCTGCTGGTGGTGATCGGCGTGGTGGTGATCCTGTACGTGCAGCGCACGCTGGTGGCGCCGATCCGCGACCTGGCCGTGGCTGCCCGGCGCATCGAAGCCGGCGACTACCAGGCGCCGCTGCGGGAAAACACCCGCGACGACGAGGTGGGTGAACTGGTGCGGGGGTTTGCCCGCATGCGTGATGCGATTGCCCGCCACGACCGCGAAGTGCGGCGCATGGCCTACACCGACGCGTTGACCGGCCTCACCAACCGGTTGGCGTTCCGCGAGGCGCTGGACCACCGGTTGATGGCCGCACGTGCGTCCAATCATCGGTTGGGCCTGCTGTTCGCCGATATCGATGATTTCAAGCGGGTCAACGACACGCTGGGCCATGAGGCCGGCGACGAAGCGCTGCTGCAGTTCGCCCAGCGCATCGGCCGTGCAGTGACCGAGGCCGGCGGCGACGACGCCCTGCTGGCGCGGTTCGGCGGCGACGAATTCGTGATCCTGGTCGGGGATGGCGATGTCGCGGCCAATGCGCGGTTGCTGGCCGAGGTGCTGGTACGCGAGCTGGGCAAGCCGCTGGTGGTGCAGGGCAGGGAACTGTTCCTGGGCACCTCGATCGGTGTGACCCTGTTCCCCGACGATGCTGCAGATGCGACGACGCTGCTGAAGAACGGCGACATCGCGATGTACCAGGCGAAGATGGCCGGCAAGAACTGCTATCGCTACTACAGCCGGGCCATGGATCACGCTGTCGAACGACGCGTGCACATGGAGCAGGAGCTGCGCGGTGCCTGGGAGCGCGGCGAGCTGCGGCTGGCCTACCAGCCGATCTTCCGCATGCGCGACCGCCGCATGGTCGGTGTGGAAGTGCTGCTGCGCTGGCAGCACCCGACGCTGGGCACGATCCCGCCCTCGGTGTTCATCGAGGTGGCCGAGCAGAGTGGCCTGATCGAGATCATTGGCCCGAAGGTGCTGCGTGCCGCCTGCATGGAAGCCGTGCAGTGGCCCAGCGGCGTGGCCGGCGACGAGCTGTTCGTCTCGGTCAATGTGTCGCCACGGCAGTTGCGCGGCGGTGAGCTGCCGGCGTTGGTCGCGCAGTGCCTGCAGGAGTCGGGTCTACCGGCCTCGCGCCTGCACCTGGAGCTGACCGAGACGGCGGTGATCGGCGATGAGATGCTGGCCGCGCAGCTGCTGGACCGCCTGCATCGGGCAGGGGTGAAGGTGTGGCTGGACGACTTCGGTACCGGCTTCTCCGGTCTCAGCCACCTGCGGCAGGTGCCGGTGGACGGGGTCAAGATCGACAAGAGCTTCGTCGCCGACATGCAGCGCGACCCGGACGATCTGGCCCTGACTACGGCGATCATCGCCATGGCCCACGCACTGGGCATCACGGTGGTGGCCGAGGGTATCGAGCAGGAGGCGCAGTTCGAGCTGCTGGCCCAGCGTGGCTGCGATCTGGGCCAGGGCTATCGGTTGAGCCACCCGGTCACTGCCACCGAAGTGGTGCGGATGATCGAATCGGGCGCATGAGAGTAGATCCACGCCATGCGTGGATGGGCTTTCCTGGCAGAAACATCCACGCATGGCGTGGATCTACTGTTACACCGGGCGCTTGCTCGGATCGCCGGGCAGTTCGCGGACCAGCTTGGGTACCAGATAGCCGGACAGCCGGGCAGTGAGGCCGGCAATCAGGGCCTTGGCCTGAACGTCGTCCACTTCGAAGTGGGCCACGCCCTCGACCCGATCCAACTGGTGCAGGTAATAGGGCAGCACGCCGGCGGCGAAGCTGCGCTCGCTCAGGTCCTGCAGCGCCTGCACGCTGTCGTTGACCCCGCGCAGCAGCACCGCCTGGTTCAGCAGCTGGGCGCCGACGCCGCGCAGGCGGGCCATCGCGGTATCGACGCTGGCGTCGAATTCATTGGCGTGGTTGGCGTGGACCACGATCGCCAGCGGCCAGGGCAGGCTGCCCAGCCAGGCCAGCAGCTCGTCATCGACGCGCTCGGGCAGCACGATCGGCAGGCGGGTATGGATGCGCAGCCGGCGGATATGGGCGATGCCGCGCAGTGCATCGGTCAGCTCGGCCAGCTTGTGGGTGGCCAGCGACAACGGGTCGCCGCCGGACAGGATCACCTCATCGATGTCCGGGTCTGCGGCGATGGCGTCCACCGCCTCCTGCCATCCCCCCTTGGCGGCGTTTTCGGCGCCATAGTCGAAATGCCGGCGGAAACAGTAGCGGCAGTTGATCGCGCAGCTGCCGGTGGCCACCAGCAGGGCGCGGCCGCGGTACTTCTGGATGACCCCGGTGGCCTTCTTTGCTGCACCGTCGCCCACCGCATCGAAGCTGAACCCGGGGGCCGGGCGCATCTCGGCGTCGATCGGCAGCACCTGCCGCAGCAGCGGATCGTGGGCATCGCCACGGCGCATGCGCGCGACGAAACCCTCCGGCACGCGCAGCGCGAACTTGGCGATTGCCGCCTCCGATACACCCAGTGCCGCGGCATCCAGATCCAGCCGGGCCAGCAGCGTCTGCGGGTCGCGCAGGGCCTGCCGCCACAGCTGCTGCCAGCGCGCGGGCGCGCCTGGCGACTGGGTCCGGGGGAAGGCGGAAAGCTGCATGGAGAGGGGGCCTGCGGTTATCATGGACACATAAACAGTTGCCCGCCGGGGTTCCGGTGGGCTTTCCATTCTATCCGGCTCGCCGCACGCGCGGCGGTTTCGCCATTTGAGGAGCTTGAGCATGGCCACTGCGGGCATGAACGATGTCAAGAACGGGATGAAGATCCTGGTCAACAATGAACCGGCCGTCATCTCCGAGACCGAGTTCATCAAGCCGGGCAAGGGCCAGGCCTTCACCCGCGTGCGCTATCGCTTCATCAAGTCGGGCCGCACGGTCGAAATGACCATGAAGGCGACCGACGACGTGGAAGTGGCCGATGTGGTCGATACCAACATGGACTACATGTACAGCGACGGCGAGTACTGGCATTTCATGGACCCGGAGTCCTTCGAGCAGGTGCAGGCCGACAAGGCCGGCATGGGCGGCGCCGAGAAGTGGCTGAAGGGCGAGGAGTCCTGCATCGTGACCCTGTTCAATGGCTCGCCGATCTTCGTGCAGCCGCCGAACTTCGTCGAACTGAAGATCACCGAGACCGACCCGGGCGTCCGTGGTGATACCTCGGGCGGTGGCGGCAAGCCGGCCACCCTGGAAACCGGTGCCGTGGTGCGCGTGCCGCTGTTCGTCAACCAGGATGAAATCATCAAGGTCGATACCCGTTCGGGCGAGTATTCCTCGCGCGTCAAGTAATCCGGGTACGCGCCGGCGCATTCGCGCTGGCGCTCCCACGATCCGCCATGCGGATCGTGGGCCCCCGCTCACCAGCACCCACACCCCGCCGCTTCGCGGCCGCCCCTGACTCAGGGGCTTGCCTTCCAGAAGCTCAGCGGTAGCCGTTTGACCGGTGATCAGTCGCCAGGTCGGAGCCAAGGCTACGTACGGTCCTTCCCCCATAGCCAGTGAGCCCGCATGAGCGATAGCCCGCACCTCCCCGAAGCCTGCGATCTGCTGATCGAAGCCGGTTATGTCGTTCCGATCGAGCCGCATGCGGTGGTGCTGGAAGACCATGCCGTCGCCGTGCGTGGCAGCGAGATCGTGGCCATCCTGCCGCGTGCCGAAGCGCGTGCGCGTTTCCGCGCCACCCAGGTGGTCAGCCGCCCCGAGGCCGCGTTGATGCCGGGCCTGGTCAATGCCCATACGCACAACCCGATGACCCTGCTGCGCGGCGTCGCCGACGACCTGCCGCTGATGACCTGGCTGCAGCAGCACATCTGGCCGGTGGAAGCGGCGGTGATCGGTCCCGAATTCGTGGCTGATGGCACCACCCTTGCCATCGCCGAGATGCTGCGTGGCGGCACCACCTGCGCCAACGAGAATTATTTCTTCGGTGACGTGCAGGCCGCCGTCTACAAGAAGCACGGCTTCCGCGCGCTGGTCGGCGCGGTGATCATCGATTTTCCCACCGCCTGGGCCAAGACCGACGACGAGTACTTTGCCAAGGCCGGTGAGCTGCACGACCAGTGGCGCACCGATCCGCTGATCGGCACCGCGTTCGCCCCGCATGCGCCGTACACGGTCAACGATGCCAATTTCGAGCGCGTGCGGATGCTGTCCGACCAGCTGGACATGCAGGTGCATCTGCATACCCATGAAACCGCGCAGGAAATCACCGATTCGATCAAGCTGCACGGCCAGCGTCCGCTGGCGCGGCTGGATCGCCTCGGCCTGGTCAACGACCGCCTGATCGCGGTGCACATGACCCAGCTGACCGAGGCCGAGATCCACCTGTGCGCCGAGCGTGGCGTCAGCGTGGTGCATTGCCCGGAATCGAACCTGAAACTGGCCTCCGGTTTCTGCCCGGCCTGCGCCCTGCAGCGCGCCGGCGTGAACCTGGCCATCGGTACCGATGGCTGCGCCAGCAACAACGACCTGGACATGTTCAGCGAGAACCGCACCGCGGCGATCCTGGCAAAGGCCGTGGCCGACGATGCCACCGCGCTGGACGCGGCGACCACGTTGCGCGCGTCCACGCTGGGTGGCGCCCGCGCGCTGGGCTTCGGCGAGCGCATCGGCTCGATCGAGGTCGGCAAACAGGCCGACCTGGTCTGCGTCGACCTGTCTGCGCTGGAAACCCAGCCGCTGCACAACGTGCTGTCGCAGCTGGTGTACGCCACCGGCCGCCAGCAGGTCAGCGATGTCTGGATCGCCGGCAAGCCCAAGCTGGTGCAGCGTGAGCTGGTCGGCATGGACCTGCCGGGCATCATCGCCAACGCGCGCCAATGGCGCGAGCGCATCCGTCATATCCGCGCCTGAGCACAGGCGCCGCAAGGACAACCGTCATGACTGCCCCCCACGCTTCTTCCAATTTCGATCAGGCCGAGCTGGACAAGTTCGCTGCGCTGGCCAACCGCTGGTGGGACGCCGATGGCCCGCAGAAGCCGCTGCACGCGCTGAATCCGGTGCGCCTGCAGTACGTTGCCGACCGCGCGCCGCTACGTGGTGCGCGCGTGCTCGACATCGGTTGCGGTGGCGGCCTGCTGAGTGAAGCGCTGGCCCAGGCCGGTGCCGAGGTGACCGCCATCGACCTGGCGCCGGAGCTGGTCAAGGTCGCGCGCCTGCATGCACTGGAAAGTGGTGTCAGCGTCGACTACCGGGTACAGGCCGCCGAGGACCTGGCCGCCGAACAGCCGGGCAGCTTCGATGTGGTGACCTGCATGGAAATGCTCGAGCACGTGCCCGATCCGGGCGCGATCATCGAGGCCTGCAAGCGCCTGCTGAAGCCGGGTGGCCATCTGTTCCTGTCCACCATCAACCGCACGGCTGCAGCCTTTGCAGTGGCCATTGTCGGTGCCGAGTATGTGGCGCGGCTGCTGCCCAAGGGCACCCACCACTACCAGGAATTCATCAAGCCGGCCGAGCTGGCGCGCTGGCTGCGCGAGGCCGACCTGCAGCTGGCCGATGTCAGCGGCATGGCCTACGAACCGTGGCGCAACCGCGCCCGCCTGAGCAGCCGCACCGACATCAACTACCTGGCCCACGCGGTCAAGGCGCCGTGACCGCCGCAGCGTTCCCGCGTGCGGTGCTGTTCGACCTGGACGGCACGTTGCTCGACAGTGCGCCGGACTTCGTCGCGACGCTTGATGCAATGCTGGCCGAGCGCGGTCGCGCACCGATCGATCCGGCGCAGTTGCGGCCGGTGGTGTCCAAGGGTTCACGGGCGATGGTGTCGGCAGCGTTTCCAGAGCTGGAAGCGGCCGAGCGCGATGCACTGATTCCCGAGTTCCTGCAGCGCTACGAAGCCTCGATCGGCCAGCACGCCGTGTTGTTCGACGGGGTTGTCGGCATGCTCGATGCGCTGGACGCGGCCGGTACCGTGTGGGGCATCGTCACCAACAAGCCTGAGTACCTCGCGCGGCTGATCGTGCCGCAGTACGGCTGGCAGCAGCGCTGCGCGGTGCTGGTCGGCGGTGACACCCTGGCCGAGCGCAAGCCGCATCCGTTGCCGCTGCTGCACGCCGCGCAGGCCATCGGTATTGCAGCGGAAGACTGTGTGTATGTCGGCGACGATGAGCGCGACATCATCGCCGCGCGTGCCGCCGGCATGCCGTCGGTGGCGGCGCTGTGGGGCTACCGCCTGCACAGCGATGACCCGTTGGCCTGGCAGGCCGATGTGCTGGTCGAGCGCGCTGGATTTCTGCAACTGGCCAGTCTCTGGCCGACCCGGCCGGCGACCCCGGCCCAGCCGTAAGGAACAACGTAGTGAGCAGTACCGCGCTGGATAGTTTCCTCGACAAGTGGCGCAGCCGTTGGCCGGAATGGTCGGTGGCTGAGCCGTTCGTGGCCGAGCCGCAGCGCCCTGTCGCGCTGGCATGGTTCGCGCTGCTGCAGGAATTCGACGACATGCTCAACACCAGTGGCGACCCGCTGCCGGCGGACGCCAAGTTGGCATGGTGGGGGGAGGAACTGCGCAGCTGGGCCGCGCAGCGTTCGCGGCATCCGCTGGGACGCGTGCTGGAGCCGGTGCGGGCGCCGTGGGCGCAGCTGGCTGAGGCCCTGCCGGATCTGGTAGAGGCGCGCACCGTAGCCCTGGACGCTGCCGGTGCCGAGCGCGCGCTGGGCAACTATGCCGAAGCGGTGGCGGCGGTCGAGGCCGTGGTGTTTGCCGACACGCCGCGCAAGGGTGCGGGTCGTGCGGTGCTGCTGCAGACCCTGGCCCAGCGGCTGCAGGACGCTGGCGTGGCCGGCGTGCCGCGCAGCCTGCTGGACGAGGATGCCGGCAACGCAGCACAGCGTTGGGCGCAGCAGCTGCTGAAAGGGTGGGGCACGCGTGTGCCCGGTCCGCGCGCACGCCGCGTATGGTCAAGCCTGGCGCGTGCCCGTCTGGCGGCGCAGGCCGCCGGCAAGCCGGTCGAAGCGACCCCTGTGCGCACGTTGCTGCGTGTATGGTGGGCCGCGCGCGGCTGAACGACTGGCCGCTGCGCTCGCCGGGCATGGCCCGGCGCTACCAATTCATCGCACGGCCCATGCGCGATAAACGATCCGTCACGCGGTAGCGCCGGGCCATGCCCGGCGGCGAACCTGCGCGCGCTACTTCCGTTCCAGCACCAGCAGCGGGTCGATGCGGGTGTCGAACCAGTTCATGCCCCAGTGCAGATGCGGGCCGGTGGCACGGCCGGTGGCGCCGACGGCGGCAATCACCTGGCCCTGTTCGACACGATCACCGACCTTCACGTCGATGCGCGACAGGTGCAGGAAGTTCGAACTGACGCCGAAGCCGTGGTCGAGCAGCAGGGTGCCTCCGGTCAGGTACAGATCCGGGCCTGCGAAGGTGACGATACCGGCGGCCGGTGCTTTCACAGGGGTGCCGGTCGGCACCGCGATGTCCATGCCGGAGTGACCGGCACCGGGCTGGCCGTTGTAGACGCGCGCATTGCCGAAGCGGCCGCTGATGCGACCCTGCACCGGCCAGATGAAGGTCTGGGTGAAATCGGTGCGGTTGTCGTCGCGCGCACGCGCGGCAGTGACCTGCGCCTGTTCGCGCTTGATGCGTTCGGCGATGGCCGGCGGCGGATTGACCGTCTTCGGCGGCACGCCGTTGACCCGCTCGGTGGGCCAGTCGCGCGGGGTCACGGTGATGGTGGCCGTCTCGCTGCTGCCATCCGGTCGGCGGATCTGCACCTGCAGCGGGCCCTTCTCATCGCGACCGATGCCGAACACCACGCTGCCGTAGCTGCTCACGCGCAGATCGCGGCCTGCAAAGCGAACACTGCTGCCGGCGGGAACCTTGCCGATCACCAGCGCGCCCTGCGACGCGCTGGCCGGGAACACCACGCGGCTGTCGATCAGGTCGCCGATGCCGTCCTGCGCCTGTGCCGCCGGTGCGGAGAACAGGGGTGCTGCCAGCAGCAGCGCCCCGAACATGAGTGCCGAACGCATCAGCGGTCGTAGGTCATGCGCTGGCCGGCGGGTTCGCCCACCAGCGAGCTGCCGTCCCACACCAGCTGGCCGTTGACCCAGGTGGAGGCCACGCGCGAACGGAAGGTAGTGCCTTCGAACGGCGACCAGCCGCACTTGGACAGCACGTCCTCGCGCTTGACCGTGAACGGTACGTCTTCGACCAGCACCAGGTCGGCGAAGTAGCCTTCGCGCAGGAAGCCACGCTCTTCCACGTCGAACAGCTGGGCGGGAGCATGGGCGAATTTCTGCACCACCTGCTCGCGGGTCAGCTTGCCTTCGTGCACGCGTTCCAGCGCGGCGACCAGCGCGTACTGCACCAGAGGCAGGCCGGACGGCGCCTGCGCATAGGGCTTCTGCTTTTCTTCCCAGGTGTGCGGGGCGTGGTCGGTGGCCAGGACATCCAGCACGTCGTCAGCCAACGCGGCGGTGATCGCCTCGCGATCGGCCACGTCCTTGATAGCCGGATTGCACTTGATCAGGTTGCCCTTGGTGGCGTAGTCCGGGCGGGCGAAGTGCAGGAAGTGCACGCAGGTCTCGGCGGTGATCTGCTTGCGGCTGCCGTCGGCACGGATCAGTGGGCCCTTCTCGAACAGTGCCAGTTCGTCGGCGGTGGAGATGTGCAGCACGTGCAGGCGGGTGCCGTGCTTGCGCGCCAGCGACATGGCCAGCCGCGTCGACTTGATGCAGGCTTCGCGCGAACGGATGTCCGGGTGCATCTCCGGGGTCAGCGCGTCGCCGTACTTTTCCTGGAAGGCCTTCAGGTTGGCATCGATCATCGGCGTGTCTTCGCAGTGCGTGATGATCGGGGTCGGGCACTCGCGGAAGATCGCGTCCAGGGTTTCCGGGTTGTCGACCAGCATGTTGCCGGTGGACGCCCCCATGAACACCTTCACGCCCGGTGCCTTCTTCGGGTCGAGCGCACGGATGGCGTCCAGGTTGTCGTTGCTGGCGCCGTGGTAGAAGCCGTAGTTGGCCCAGGCACGGCCGCGCGCCAGCTCGTACTTGGCTTCAAGAATGGTCGAGTCGAGCGTCGGCGGGTTGGTGTTGGGCATGTCCATGAAGCTGGTCAGGCCACCGGCCACGGCCGCGGCCGACTCGCTGGCGATGTCGCCCTTGTGGGTCAGGCCTGGTTCGCGGAAGTGCACCTGGTCGTCGATCATCCCGGGCAGCAGCCAGCGCCCTGCCGCATCCACCACCTTTTCGCCATCACGCGGGGTCAACCCTTTGCCGATCTGCGCAATGCGGTCGTTCTCGATGCGCAGGTCGCCTTCGAAGGTGCGACCTTCGTTGACCAGGCGGGCGTTGGTGATGAGCGTGGAGGACATGTCAGTGTTTTCCTGTGCAACGGCAAGAAGGGGCGTCGGGAGATTCGGGCACTGGATCGAAGCCGCCGGGATGGAACGGATGGCAGCGGCCCAGCCGTCGCGCGGCCAGCCAGCTGCCGCGCAGCGGGCCGTGCCGGGAGATGGCGTCCATGGCGTATTCAGAGCAGCTCGGCACGAAACGGCAGCGAGGCCCGAGCAGGGGGCTGATGAAGCGCTTGTAGAAGCGCAGCAGGGCAATGAGCAGGCGCGAGATCACTCAGTCATCTTAAGCCAGTTGGCATGAAGGCCGCATTTGTGCAGGATGGGCCGTTGGTCGCATGTCGTAGATGGCCTGCGACCGCTATCGGCACCCCTCCAGGTGCCGGACAGGTTCCGTACCGCGCAATGCGGTCCGTGTTCGTCGGACCGCGCCTTGGACCCGTTGACTCCTGGACTGAATGGAGCGGGCCCCCGAGGTTGCTGCTGCGGGTCGGGTAGGCTATAAAGGCCCGCTTTCCCGGGCCCCGGGGAATCCAAGGAAGAGCGTTTCGTGGCTGCTAAAAAAACTGCAAAGAAGGCCGTCAAGGCCGCCAAGAAAACCGCCAAGCCTGTTGTGAAGAAGTTGGCGGCCAAGCCCGTTGCCAAGAAGCCGGCCAGCAAGCCGGTGACCAAGGCGGCATCCTCACAACCGGCGGCCAGGAAGGCCACCGCAAAGAAAGCGCCGGCCAAGTCCGGCAAGCCGGCAGTGGCGAAGAAACCCGCTGCGCCGGTCAAGGCCAAACCTGTCGCTGCCAGCAAGAAGGCACCGGCGGTGAAGAAGGTTGCCAGCAAGGCTGCGCCGGTGAAGAAGGCCGCTGCCAAGCCGGCAC
>NZ_QAIJ01000154.1:12125-13082 GCF_003060985.1 Stenotrophomonas sp. HMWF023 | reverse complement strand
TTCTCGGTAGCCGCCTTCAACCGCGTCGCCCAGTACGACGCGGCGATCAGCAACTACCTGTCTGCCGTCACTGCCACCGACGCTGCCGTGCCAGCGCGTGCCGAGTACCCGGCGCAGATGAATTCCACCTTCGTGAAGGTGATGGACCTGCGCTACGGCGAAAACCCGCACCAGAGCGGCGCGTTCTACCGCGACCTGCATCCGGTACCGGGCACGCTGGCCACCTTCCAGCAGCTGCAGGGCAAGGAACTGAGCTACAACAACCTGGCCGATGCCGATGCGGCATGGGAATGCGTGCGCCAGTTCGATACACCGGCCTGTGTCATCGTCAAGCATGCCAACCCGTGTGGCGTGGCCGTTGGCGCCGGCAACGGCGATGCCTATGAACTGGCCTACGCCACCGACCCGACCAGCGCTTTCGGCGGCATCATCGCCTTCAACAAGCCGCTCGACGCTGCGACTGCGCAGGTGATCCTCGACCGCCAGTTCGTCGAAGTGCTGATCGCCCCGGACTACGAACCGGCCGCGCTGGAATACGCGCAGAAGAAGGCCAACGTGCGCGTGCTGCGCATCCCGCACGGCGATGGCCTGAACAACTTCGACAACAAGCGCGTGGGCTCCGGCCTGCTGCTGCAGTCGTCGGACAACCGCGGCATGACCCGCGACGAACTGAAGGTGGTCAGCAAGCTGGCGCCGACCGACAAGCAGTTCACCGACCTGCTGTTCGCCTGGAAGGTCGCCAAGTTCGTGAAGTCCAACGCGATCGTCTATGCCAAGGACAACCGCACCATCGGTGTCGGTGCCGGCCAGATGAGCCGCGTGTACTCCGCACGCATCGCCGGCATCAAGGCGGCCGATGCGAACCTGGTGGTCGAAGGTTCGGTGATGGCCTCCGATGCGTTCTTCCCGTTCCGCGATGGCATCGACGCTGCAGCCGCGGCCGGCATCAAGGCGGTG
>NZ_QAIJ01000154.1:3764-12115 GCF_003060985.1 Stenotrophomonas sp. HMWF023 | reverse complement strand
TCGATGCGCGACGCGGAAGTCATCGCCGCCGCCGACGAGCACGGCCTGGCCATGGTGTTCACCGGCGTCCGCCACTTCCGCCACTGATACCTGGAGCGACACGGATGTCTGCAGTCTCTTTGAAACCGCTCGCCGTGCTCGCCCTTGTTGGCACAGCCCTGCTGGCCGGCTGCAAGCCGGCCGCCGAACCCGCATCTGCCCCGCAGGCAGACCCTGCAAAGGCGGCCACCGCCGAGCCGGCCGCCCATGTCAGCCGCACCGCGCGGCTGCAGGCGTTCCTGACCGAGCGTTACGGCAAGGACGCCAAGCTGTCGGGTGAGTGGCGCGGCACCTGGACCCAGGAAGGCGAAACCCGTCCCGTGGACTGGCAGGTCTGCGCCGAGCAGCCGGTGGTGACCGGCGACAGCTGGCAGCAGCTGCTGGCAGTGTGCGGTGCGCTGGCCGATGGCGCGCACATCGACCCGGGAACCATCGACTTCTTCGTACTGCATCCCAAGGGCGAAGGCTTCGAAGTGGCGAGCGACCTGACCGGCGAGCGCTTCGGCAGCGGCGGTCAGCCCGGCAGCGCCAGCATCATCCGCGCTGGCAGCGATTTCTACGGCTTCCGCGTCGAAGATGGCTGGTTCGGCCAGGGCTTCTCGCTGCTCTCGCAGTCACTGATCCTGCCGGGGCCGAAGGGATTGGTCGCCACCGGCAACGTGCGCAGCCACATCGACAACGATGCCCAGTACGAGTGCGACACCGTCGACGCCAGTACCGACGCTGACACTGTCGAGGACTGCCGGACCCGCCGCTTCAGCATCGACTTTGCGCTGCGTTTCGACGACAGCGACCGCAGCGCGCGCGTCTGGCCGCTGTTGATCGAGGAAACCGGCAACACCTGCGGCGGCAAGCGGGTGCGGCAGGAGCACCGCTTCACCCTGGACCCGAAGTCCTGGACCTATTCCTTCCCCGAATCACTGCGACGCGAAGGCTGCGAGTGAGGCACATCGACCGGCCATGAACAGTCCCCTCGGCGAACTGATCCTCTACCGCACAGACGACGGCCGGACGGAAGTCCATCTGCGCGCCACGGAGGGGACGGTGTGGATGACCCAGGGCGAGATGGCCGCGCTGTTTGATACGACCAAGCAGAACATCAGTCTTCACATCCGGAACGTCCTGCAGGATGGCGAGCTGAAAGCCGAGGGAACCGTCAAGGATTACTTGACAGTTCAAACCGAGGGCAAGCGCACGATCAATCGTTCCGTTCAGCTGTATCGATTGGAGATGATTCTGGCGGTCGGATTCCGCGTCCGGTCACCTCGCGGGAGCCAGTTCCGTCGATGGGCCAGCGATACCCTGTCCGAGTACCTGGTCAAAGGCTTCGTACTGGATGACGAGCGGCTCAAGGATGCCGAGCGTGCGGACTATTTCAAGGAACTGCTGCACCGCATCCGCGATATCCGCAGTTCTGAAAAGCGCTTCTATCAAACCCTGCGCGAACTGTTCAAAGTCAGCAGCTCCGACTACGACGGTAGCGCAGCCACCGCCAAGACGTTCTTTGCCACCATCCAGAACAAGCTGGTCTACGCTGTCACCGGCCGCACAGCGGCACAGCTGATTGTGGAACGCGCCGATTCCAACGCACCGCACATGGGCCTGACCAACTGGACCGGCGACAAACCCCGCAAGTCCGATGCAGTCGTCTCCAAGAATTACCTGCTTCAGCAGGAGCTTGAACAGCTCAACCGCCTGGTCTCCATGTTCCTGGATTTTGCTGAAGATCGCGCCGAGCGACGCGTAGAAACCCATATGCTGGACTGGATCAGGCAGACCGATCGCTTCCTTGACTTCAACGAGCGCGCCATTCTCGATGGCCCCGGTCGCGTGTCCAACCAGCAGATGGAAGCCATCATCACGGAGCGCTACGCAGAATTCGACGCGGTACGACGTGCGTCTGCAAGGATCGCGTCCGAACGCGAAGCCGAGCTTGATCTTGCGAGTCTCAACGCCGAGGCAAAACGCTTGGCGTCCAGCAGAAAGCCCATCTGACTGATTTCTCCGATCACATCCACTTCTGTCCCCCAGGATCTCCACGCAATGAAAATCCTCGTCATCGGCTCTGGCGGCCGCGAACACGCCCTGGCATGGAAGCTGGCCCAGTCCTCCCGTGTCACTGAAGTGCTCGTAGCGCCCGGCAATGCCGGCACCGCCAACGAAGACAAGTGCCGCAACGTCGCGGTGAAGGTCACCGACATCGATGGCCTGCTCGCCCTGGCCCAGGCCGAAGGCGTGGCGCTGACCGTGGTCGGCCCGGAAGTGCCGCTGGTGGCCGGCGTGGTCGACCGTTTCCGCGCCGCCGGCCTGCGCATCTTCGGGCCGACGGCTGCCGCCGCGCAGCTGGAAGGCAGCAAGGCCTACGCCAAGGACTTCCTGGCCCGCCACAACATCCCCACCGCGTTCTATTCGGTGCACACCGAGGTGGACGCGGCACTGGCCTACCTGCGCGAGAAGGGCGCGCCGATCGTGGTCAAGGCCGACGGCCTGGCCGCCGGCAAGGGCGTGATCGTAGCGATGACCCTGACCGAAGCCGAAGACGCCGTGCGTGACATGCTCTCGGGCAACGCCTTCGGCGATGCCGGCGCGCGCGTGGTGATCGAAGAATTCCTCGACGGCGAGGAAGCCAGCTTCATTTCGATGGTCGACGGCGTGCATGCATTGCCGATGGCCACCTCGCAGGATCACAAGCGCGTCGGCGACGGCGACACCGGCCCGAACACCGGCGGCATGGGTGCGTACTCGCCGGCCCCGGTGGTGACACCTGAAGTGCATGTACGGGTGATGCGCGAGGTGGTGAACCCGACCGTGCAGGGCATGATTGCCGACGGCATCCCATTCACCGGCTTCCTCTACGCGGGCCTGATGATCGATGCCGGCGGCGCGCCGAAGGTGATCGAGTTCAACGTGCGTTTCGGCGACCCGGAAACGCAGCCGGTGATGCTGCGCCTGCAGTCGGACCTGGTGGAGCTGGTGGAAGCGGCGATCGATGGCCGCCTGGACCAGGTCGACGCGCAGTGGGATCCGCGCCCGTCACTGGGCGTGGTGCTGGCGGCCAAGCCATACCCGGAAACGCCGATCACCGGTGAGGTGATCTCCGGCCTGGATGAGGTGCCGGCAACGGCCAAGGTGTTCCATGCCGGCACGACGCTGGACGCGCAAGGCCAGGTGCTCAGCGCCGGCGGCCGCGTGCTGTGCGTGGCGGCGCTCGGCGACAGCGTGCGCGACGCGCAGGCGAACGCGTATGCGGGTGTGGCGAAGGTGAGCTGGGCCAGCGAGTTCCACCGCACCGACATCGGCTGGCGGGCGATCGCGCGGGAGGGTTGAGGCCCGCGCGGCATCAGGACATCCACGCATGGCGTGGATCTACTGGATCTTGCCGCATCCACGCATGGGGTGATCTACGGTGGGATTCGTTCATGCAGGGTGTGCCCCGTAGTAGATCCACGCCATGCGTGGATGAAAGCCCCACAAACAGAAAAGGCCCGGCAATGCCGGGCCTTTCCATTACTCAAACGCCTCGCCGCCTTACGCGGTGAACAGCGCCTTCATCTTCTTCAGCGCGTTCGCTTCAACCTGGCGGATACGTTCGGCCGACACACCGTACTCGTCCGCCAGCTCCTGCAGCGTCACCTTGCTGTCCGCATCCAGCCAACGGCGGCGGATGATGTCGCGCGAACGCGCATCCAGTTCCGCCAGGCCTTCGCGCAGCAGCTGCATCTGGTTGTCTTCGCTGTCCTCGCGCTCATAGGCCATCGACGGATCTTCGTCATTGGCCACCAGATACGCAGCCGGCGACGGCGGTGCATGATCGTTGTCTTCGTCGGTCGGCGCATCGAAACCGATATCGCGGCCGGACAGGCGCGATTCCATTTCCAGCACCTCGCGCTCGGACACGTTCAGGTCCTTGGCCACTGCGGTGACTTCGGCGGCGTTCATCCAGCCCAGGCGCTTCTTCGACTTGCGCAGGTTGAAGAACAGCTTGCGCTGCGCCTTGGTCGTGGCGACCTTGACGATGCGCCAGTTCTTCAGGATGAACTCGTGCATCTCGGCACGGATCCAATGCACGGCAAAGGACACCAGGCGCACGCCCATGTCGGGGTCGAAGCGCTTGACCGCCTTCATCAGGCCGATGTTGCCTTCCTGGATCAGGTCGCCCAGCGCAAGGCCGTAGCCGTTGTAGCCGCGGGCCACGTGCACCACGAAGCGCAGGTGCGAATGCACCAGCTCACGGGCAGCGTCCAGATCGTTGCCGTCGCGGAAGCGACGGGCCAGGTCCTGTTCGTTATCGACCGACAGCACCGGGATCTGGTGCACGGCACCGATATAGGCGTCCAGCGAACCGAGCGCACTGGGAATCGGCAGATTGTTTGCCACAAGGGCAGTAGAGGTGTTCTGGCTCATAGGCACCCATCTTAGCAGTCGGGGAATTGGACTGCTAAAGGAGGAAAAAGTTCCAGCATTCCACTGATGAAACACTGGTCCCAAACAGAGCCCTACCGTAACGCGATTTGATGACAGTGGCGAGCGCGCTTTTCGGGATACACAATCCCTTGGAATTCAACCTACTAGCCCGGAAAGCACGGCCATTCCGGGTCAAAGGGAGCTGAACAGGCGGCGGTTTCGCCCATGAAACGCCGGGAAGCGTTGCCCGCCGTTCAGCCCGCTGCCGCCAGCGACGCCCGCGGCGGCAGCGACCAGTCGATCGGGGCCTGTCCGCGGCGCTGCAGGTACTCGTTGGCCATCGAAAAATGACGGCAGCCGAGGAAGCCACGGTGGGCCGACAGCGGCGAGGGATGCGGCGATTTCAGCACGCGGTGGCGGCCAGTATCGATCACCTTGCCCTTCTGCTGCGCGTAGGCGCCCCAGAGCATGAACACCAGGCCCTCGCGCTCGCAGTTGAGCACGTCCACCACGTGGTCGGTGAAGCCTTCCCATCCACGCCCCTGATGGGCACCGGCCTTGCCCTCTTCCACCGTCAACACGGCGTTGAGCAGCAGCACGCCGCGCTGTGCCCAGGGAATCAGGCAGCCGTGGTCGGGGCGCGGGATGGCGAGGTCACCCTCGATTTCCTTGTAGATGTTCAACAGCGACGGCGGCACCGGCACGCCCGGCTGCACCGAGAAACTCAGGCCATGGGCCTGTCCACGACCGTGGTACGGGTCCTGGCCGAGGATGACCACTTTCACCTGATCGAACGGGGTGGCATCGAATGCGGCGAAGATCTGCGGGCCCGGAGGGAACACCGCCGCGCCGCTGGCCTTGCGCTGCCGCAGGAAGCTGGACAGCTCACGCATCTGCGGCTGCAGCAGGTAATCGCCCACACGCTGTTTCCAGCTCGGTTCCAGCTGGATCGCCGGGGTGTCCACTACTTCATCGATCATCGCAACACGTCATCGTAACAGGGGTCCATCATTCAACCGGGCCAGCCGCAGCTGGAACAGCACCTTGGTGATCAACAGGCGCTCTTCGATCGGCTTCAGCACCAGATCGTTGGCGCCAGCCTGCAGCAGGCCGGTCTGGTTGTGCGGATTGCCATCGCCGGTCATCACCAGCAACGGCAGACGGCGCTTGCCGTAGCCGAAGTCCACGCGCACGCGCTGCACCACGTCGCGGCCGCTCAGCTCCCCCTTCAGGGTCACGTCGGTCAGCACCAGGTCGATGCGATGGCGGCTGCGCCCCAGCGATTCGGCGGTCAGCAGGGTGAACGCCTCTTCGGCGCTGACCACATGCATCACGTTGAGCTGCTGGCGCTCGAGCATGCGCTTGGTCGCCTCGGCCACCACCCGGCTGTCCTCGATGTAGAGGATGGTCGCGCCGGGAATGGTCTGCGGCTGCACGTAGCCGCGCACGAACGTCGCCAGGGCCTCGTGGCCCAGCGATTTGTCGAAATAGTCGGTGACGTACTCGGTGAAACGGCGCTGCTCCAGGTGCTGCTGGGCGTCGCCGGAGACCACGATCACCGGCACATAGGCCTGTCCGGCGGCTTCGCGCACCATCCGTGCCAGCGCCAGCCCGTCGCCATCGCGCAGGGTCAGCGAGGTGGTCACCAGATCAACCGGGCCCTGCGCCAGCGCATGCTGGGCGTCTTCGATGCTGTCGCAGCCGATCACCTCCACGCCCGGCAGATCGCGCTGCAGGACGTCGGCGATCAGCTTGCGCACCAGCTTGGAACCGTCAACCACCATCACCCGCGTCGCGGGCCCTTCAAGGTGCTTCAGCGCTTGCGGTTGCATGCCGGTCTCAGGTGTCGGTCGGGCGGGTCTGGCGGAGGAAATGACCGGTCACCAGCCATGCACCCAGCCAGCCCAGCAGCAAGGTGCCGAGCAGCACCAGGCTGCCATGCAGCAGGTCCAGGCCATGCAGCACGAACGGGCTGCCATAGCTGCGCGACAGCTCGGCCAGCGGCGCGCGCAGGGCGGCACCGGCAATGCCGATCAGGCCCAGCGCAACCGCGCCGGCGCCCAGGCCATACCAGGCGCCCAGGTACAGGAACGGGCGGCGGATGAAGCCATCGCTGGCGCCGAGCAGCTGCAGTACGCCGATTTCCTCGCGGCGGGCCTGGATGTCCAGGCGCACGGTGTTGCCGACCACCAGCGCGGCGCCGACGCCGAGCAGCACGGACAGCACCTGCACCAGCCGTGCACCGAACGCGAGCCATGCATCCAGGCGCTGGCGCCACAACGCGTCATGCTGGACCAGATCTGCCCCGGGCAGGCTTTCCAACGCGCGTGCCAGCCGTGCATCGTCCTGACCCTGGCCGGGAGTGATCACCAGCAGCGAGGGCAGCGGGTTGTCGTTGAGTGCGTCGATGGCTTCGCCGAGACCGGCCTGGCGCAGTTCCTCCAGGCCCTGCTCCGGCGTGCGCACGGTGACGCTGGCAACATCCGGGCGATCGCGTAGTTCACCGGCCAGGCGCAGCGCACCGGGGCCGTCGACGTCGGCCTTCAGGAAGACGTTGATGTCGCGCGACTGCTGCACGCTGCCGGCGAACTGCTTGAGGTTGTCCAGCGCGATCGACAGGCCCAGCGGCAGCGCCAGAGCCAGCGCCATGACCATCACGGTCAGCAGCGTCGCCCACGGTTTGCGGCAGGCGCGGCCGAGGCTGAACACCACGCTGTGCACGTGATGCTGGAACCACACGCCCAGGCGCGACGGCGCAGCGGCTTCGATATTTTCGTTCTTGGCCATGGTTACTCCGCCAGATCCTGCGGCGAGATGTCGTCCACCAGCCGGCCGTGGTCGAGGATCAGCACGCGCTTGCGCATGTGGCGCAGCAGCGGCAGGTCATGGCTGACCACCAGCACGCTGGTGCCACGCGCGGGCAGCTCGGCGAACAGGGACATGATTTCCGCCGCCAGGGTCGGGTCGAGGTTGCCGGTCGGTTCATCGGCTACCAGCAGCTTGGGCTCGCCAACGATCGCACGGGCGATGCCGACGCGTTGCTGCTCACCAGCCGACAGCTGCGAGGGCAGCGCCTTTTCGCGGTGGCCCAGGCCCATGCGCTCGAGCACCGAACGCACGCGCTTGTTGATGTCACCACGGCGGGTGCCGCGCAGGATCAGCGGCAGGGCCACGTTCTCGGCGATGGAACGGTCCATCAGCAGGCGGTGGTCCTGGTAGACCGCGCCGACCGCGCGTCGATGCCGCGGCACATCGCCGCCGCGCACCTTCAGCAGGTTGCGCTCGTCGAACATCACCGCGCCGCGGCTGGGCCGCTCGTCGAGGTGGATCAACTTGAGCAGGGTGCTCTTGCCCGCCCCGGAGTGACCGGTGACGAACAGCATTTCGCCCGGCGCGACCTCGAAGCTGACATCGGTCAGGGCTTCGTGGCCACCGGCGTACTGTTTGCTGACATTGTCGAAGCGCAGGACACTCATGCCCCGATTATGCAGGACCGGCGCGATGGCGTGGAGATGCCGGGGCACTGGTGGGTGCCGACCGTTGGTCGGCACACCTTTCAAGGCCACCCGACCAACGGTCGGGCGCTACCGGATCAGCTGCCCGACAGCATCCGGCGGATCTTGCGGCCGATACGGGTCAGGAACGAGTCGCCGGCATCGGCGCTGGTACGCACCGGCTTGGCCACCACCTGCACCGGCTTGACCGGAGCGGCACCGTTGCCGTCGCTCGCCACACCCTCGGCACCCTCGACCGGACGGCCGTGGCGACGACGACGACGCTTGCGCGGCTTGCGCTCGCCGTCCACCGCACCTTCCGGCGCAGCGTCAGCGCGCGGCGGACGCGGGGCCTGCACGGCAGCGGCTTCAGCCGTCACCGCGCCTTCGACTGCTGCGGCGGCTACCTGCTCG
>NZ_QAIJ01000154.1:1267-3754 GCF_003060985.1 Stenotrophomonas sp. HMWF023 | reverse complement strand
GACCGCCACTGCGGCCGCCGCCACGACGCTCTTCCTCGGCGGCACGCGCTTCGCGTGCTTCGCGGAAGATCTGGCCGACGCTTTCGTTCTCGTCGCCTTCCTCACCCGGTGCCGGGGCGGCACGCTCCGGGCGCGGCAGCGAGGTCAGGATCTCGCTGGTGACCGCTTCGACCGGGATCTTCTGTTCGATGTAGGCCTCGATGTCCGGCAGGCCCATCGCGTAGCGCTCGCAGGCGAAGCTGATGGCATCGCCTTCCTCGCCCAGGCGGGCGGTACGGCCGATGCGGTGCACGTAGTCTTCGGCGTCGAACGGCAGGTCGTAGTTGTAGACGTACTTGATGCCGTCGATGTGCAGGCCGCGGGCGGCCACGTCGGTCGCTACCAGGATTTCCAGCTGGCCCTTCTGGAAGCGGTTGAGCAGGCTCTCACGCTTCTTCTGTGGCACGTCGCCGGACAGTACGCCGACGCGGTAGCCGGAACGCTCCAGCGAACGGGCAACGCGCTCGACGAACACCTTGGTATTGACGAAGACCATGGTGCGCGCGCCTTCGCTGCGCGACAGCAGGCCCAGCAGCAGCGGGATCTTCTCTTCGTCGGCCGGGAAGTAGATGCGCTGGCGCACGCGCGCGGCGGTGATGGTCTCGGCTTCGACCACCAGCTTCTGCGGCTCGTTCATGTGCTCATAGGCCAGCTCGAGCACGCGGTGGCTCAAGGTGGCGCTGAACAGCAGGGTCTGGCGGGTGGAGCGCTCCGGCATGCGGCGCAGCAGGAAGCGGATGTCCTTGATGAAGCCCAGGTCGAACATGCGGTCGGCTTCGTCCAGCACGCAGATCTCGCAGGCATGCAGCGAGACCACCTTGTGCTGCTTGACGTAGTCGATCAGGCGGCCGGGGGTGGCGATGATCACGTCCACGCCCTGCTGCAGGATCTCGCGCTGCTTGTCGTAATCCACGCCACCGTAGACCAGCGCGAAGCGCAGGCCGAGGTCGGAGCCGAACTTGACCGCATCCTTGTGGATCTGGATGGCCAGTTCGCGGGTCGGGGCCAGGATCAGCGCGCGCGGATCTTCCGGCTTGCGATCGGCCAGCGCCGGGCGCGTCAGCAGGCGGTTCACGACAGCGACCAGGAAGGCCAGCGTCTTGCCGGTGCCGGTCTGGGCCTGGCCGGCGACGTCGCCACCGGGCAGCGCGACCGGCAGGGTCAGCGCCTGGATGGGCGTGCAGCGGGTGAATCCGGCTCCTTCAAGACCGGCCTGCAGGGCCGGATGCAGATCGAAGGAGGAAAAAGTCAAATCGGTCAGCGGTTTGTCGCTCATGTGTCCGTCTTGGTATGGCCACGCGCCTGCGGGCGGCGGCACTGAAATCTGTCTGGGGCTCCGTCGCAAACTGCGGCCCCTGCGGCGGGTCGGGCTGGCCGGGACCCCTCGGGTCCGCGCGCCGCACAATGCCCCAGTTTACCGCACTCGGGCCGGCAAACCGGAATCAGGCGTCTCAGAGTCCAGGGAGACGCACCTCTTCACGCCGCAGTACCGCGCTTGAACAGCGGCGCGTGCGCCCATGGCCTACCGCGCCAGCACCCCCATTTCAGCCATGGACAGTGAAATCGGACACATACCGTGCTCAACCCCGATCACGATACGCTGGGTTCCAGCCAGCATCTGTCCGCGCCCTGCGATAGGGGTACACTGCCGGCCGTGAGCGTCCAGGCATCCCGCCGAACGCACCGTGGCAGTCCGCCGCGAGGCAACGACGAGGGTCACGCCACCGGGCATGGCCCAGTTCACCCACCTCCGGCCTGGCCGGGTGCAATCCAAGACGAGAAACCAAGATGAGCGACAAGGTTGTACACGTCGGCGATGCCGACTTTGATAGCGCCGTACTGAATTCCAAGGAACCGGTGCTGGTCGATTTCTGGGCCGAATGGTGTGGCCCCTGCAAGATGATCGCCCCGGCGCTGGACGAACTGGCCGATGCCTACCAGGGCCGCGCCAAGATCGCCAAGGTCAACGTGGACAACAACCGCGCGCTGGCCGCCAAGTACCACGTGCGCTCGATTCCCTACCTGGTCGTCTTCAAGGACGGCGAGAAGGTCGGCGAGCAGATTGGTGCCGTTGGCAAGGCCCAGCTGGCCGGCCTGCTGGACAAGGCCCTGGCCTGATCCTGCGGGTGACCGGCAGCCGTTTCCCACGGCTGCCGGGCGGGCGCCCCCGCGCCTGACTGAATACCGTATCCGGCGACCCTTGCGTGGCGCCGCGGGCCGATGATAGTGTCGGCACATCCGGCCGCGTTCGCGTGCCGCATCTTCTGGACGCAGTTTCTTCCAGACCCATTCCCAATGTTCGCCGCCCCAGCCGGGCGCTCGCACCTTCAAGCGAGGAATAACGCTCTTGTCCGATAACACTTCCGAAACCGGTAGCGCTGATGCGCCCGCCGAAAAGCGCGTGCGCAAAGCCCGCGTAACCAAGGCTGCCGCTCCGGCCGCCGCCGA
>NZ_QAIJ01000154.1:0-1257 GCF_003060985.1 Stenotrophomonas sp. HMWF023 | reverse complement strand
CCGCCGCGACCGTGATCGCAATGGCGGCGGCGGCGGTGGTGGCGGTGGCAACGGCGGTCGCTTCCGCGACGACGGCATGCCCAACGACAACGGTGAACAGCAGCCGTTCGTACCGCGTCCGCACGCCAACGTGCCCGAAGGCTTCCCGGTCTATTCGCTGAGCGACCTCAAGCGCATGCCGGCCCAGAAGCTGCTGGATATCGCCGAGCAGCTGCAGATTTCCGAAGGCGTGGCCCGTGCCCGCAAGCAGGACGTGATCTTCGCGCTGCTGAAGGTGCTGACCCGCCACGGTGACGGCGTGGCCGCCGACGGCGTGCTGGAAATCCTGCCGGACGGCTTCGGCTTCCTGCGTGCGGCCGAAGCCAGCTACCTGGCCGGCCCGGACGATACCTACATCTCGCCCAGCCAGATCCGCCGCTTCAACCTGCGTACCGGCGACCACCTGTCCGGCCGCATCCGCTTCCCGAAAGACGGTGAACGTTACTTCGCGCTGTCGATCGTGGACACCATCAACGGTGAGCCGCTGGAAGCGTCGAAGAACAAGGTGCTGTTCGAGAACCTGACGCCCCTGTTCCCGCGTCGCCGCTTCACCCTGGAGCGCGGCAACGGTTCCTCGGAAGACATCACCGGTCGCATCCTCGACCTGATGGCACCGCAGGGCAAGGGCCAGCGTTCGCTCATCGTTTCCCAGCCGAAGGCCGGCAAGACGATGATGATGCAGCAGGTCGCCACGGCCATCACCACCAACCATCCGGACGTGCACCTGATCGTGCTGCTGATCGATGAGCGCCCGGAAGAAGTGACCGAAATGCAGCGCACCGTGCGCGGCGAAGTCATCAGCTCGACCTTCGATGAGCCGGCCGCACGCCACGTACAGGTCGCCGAAATGGTGATCGAGCGCGCCAAGCGCCTGGTCGAGCACAAGAAGGACGTGGTGATCCTGCTCGACTCGATCACCCGCCTGGCACGTGCCTACAACAACGTGGTGCCCAGCTCCGGCAAGGTGCTGACCGGTGGTGTGGACGCCAACGCCCTGCACCGTCCGAAGCGCTTCTTCGGTGCCGCACGCAACGTGGAAGAAGGCGGCAGCCTGACCATCATCGCCACCGCGCTGGTCGATACCGGCTCGAAGATGGACGAGGTGATCTACGAAGAGTTCAAGGGCACCGGCAACAGCGAAGTGCACCTGAGCCGCCGCATCTCTGAAAAGCGCGTGTTCCCGGCCATCGACATCAACCGCTCGGGCACCCGTCGCGA
>NZ_QAIJ01000153.1:0-2801 GCF_003060985.1 Stenotrophomonas sp. HMWF023 | reverse complement strand
CCTCCCCCCCGCGTCGGCTGCACAGCTCCCTGTCCATGCCGTATTTCTCGTTCGCACAGCCGCTGACCCCACGGAGCTGAATATGAGCGACATCCAGTGGAGCGACGGCGCTCCCATCTACCGCCAGCTGAAGGAACGCGTGATCGCCATGATGCTTGACGGAATCCTCAAGCCGGGCGATGCCCTTCCTTCGGTGCGCCAGGTGGCCGCCGATTACCAGCTCAACCCCATCACCGTTTCGCGCGCCTACCAGGAGCTGGCCGATGAAGGCCTGGTCGAGAAGCGCCGCGGTCTGGGCATGTTCATGACCGAACAGGCGGCCACGCAGCTGCGCAGCAGCGAGCGCGAACGCTTCCTCAATGAAGAATGGCCGGCCGTTCTGGAGCGCATCCAGCGACTGGGCCTGAGTCTCGACGAATTGTTGCCCCAGGGGAAATTCTGATGAATGCCAGTCCCACTACCGCTGTGCCAAGCGACGCTGTCATTACCGCCCGTGGCCTTCGCAAGGCTTACAAGAACACGCTCGCGCTCGACAACGCCAGCTTCTCCATACCGGCAGGCCGGATCATCGGCCTGATCGGCCCCAATGGTGCCGGCAAGACCACCGCGCTGAAGGCGGTGCTCGGCCTGACCTCGGTGGAAGGCGAGCTGAGCGTGCTCGGCCGTGACCCGCGCGCGCATCGCGACGATCTGATGAACGACATCTGCTTCATCGCCGATGTCGCCGTGCTGCCGCGCTGGCTGAAGGTACGTGAGGCGATCGACTTCGTCGCCGGCGTGCACCCCCGCTTCGACCGTGCCCGTTGCGAGCGTTTCCTGGCCAACACCAAGCTGCAGCCGAAGCAGCGCGTGCGTGAACTGTCCAAGGGCATGATCGTGCAGCTGCACCTGGCCCTGGTGATGGCCATCGATGCCAAGGTGCTGGTGCTGGACGAACCCACGCTCGGCCTGGACATCCTGTATCGCAAGGAGTTCTACCAGCGCCTGCTGGAAGACTACTTCGACGAGCAGAAGACCATCATCGTCACCACCCACCAGGTGGAGGAGATCGAGCACATCCTCACCGACGTGATGTTCATCCGCGATGGCCGCATCGTGCTCAACGCGGAAATGGACGAGGTCGGCGAGCGCTATACCGAACTGCTGGTCGGCGCCGATCAGCTTGAAACCGCCCGCGCACTGAAGCCCATCGACGAGCGCAGCCAGGCCTTCGGCAAGACCGTCCTGCTGTTCGACGGGGTGCCACGCATCCAGCTGGCCAGCCTGGGTGAAACCCGCAACGCCGGCCTTGCCGATCTGTTCGTCGCTGTCATGAAGGGGACCTACGCATGAATGCCGTCAACCATCCTGTCAGCCCTGCAGGCACCCTGCGCTGGCTGCTCAAGCGCGAATACTGGGAAAACCGCGGTGGTTTCCTGTACGCCCCGGTGATCGCCGGCATCGTTTCGCTGCTGATGAGCGGCATCGGCATCGGCCTGGGCCTGTTCGCCCTGCATCGTGCCGCGCGCGACGGCGGCCTGCACATCGACGGCGAGAACGTGAACATCAACGGCCTGGATCTTGCCGTGCTGACCCGCGACATCAGCACCAAGGACATGGCCGACCTGGGCAACGGCCTCGACCTGGCGATGGTACTGACCTCGTCCTGGCCGCTGATCGTGCTCGCATTCGTGGTGTTCTTCTACTGCCTGGGCGCGCTGTATGACGACCGCCGCGACCGCAGCATCCTGTTCTGGAAGTCGCTGCCGCTGTCGGATACCCAGACCGTGCTGTCCAAGGTGTTCAGTGCACTGATCGTCGCACCGCTCATCGCCATCATCGCGTCCAGCCTGACCCTGCTCGTGTTCATGCTGGTGCTGTGCCTGGTGGTGGTCTCCCATGGCGGTGACGCGATGCAGCTGATCGTCGGCCCGGCCAACCCGATGAGCCTGGTGCTGGGCATGTTCGTGTCCATCCCGGTGTACGCCCTGTGGGCGCTGCCCACTGCCGGCTGGCTGCTGCTGTGCTCGGCGTGGGCACGGAGCAAGCCGTTCCTGTGGGCGGTGATGCTGCCGCTGTTCGCCGGCATCATCGTCAGCACCACCAAGCTGATGCACCTGTTCGATCTGACCACCGGCTGGTTCTGGCAGCACATCGTCGGCCGCCTGCTGTTGGGTGCGATGCCGGGGATGGACCTGCTGTACCGCGCCGGCGGCGAATCCAGGCAGGATCTGAACTCGATCGTCGCCCTGATGTCGCCCGCCGCGCAGCTGAAGTCGCTGGCAATGCCCGGCCTGTGGATCGGCGCGGCCTTCGGCGTGGTCTTCATCTTCATCGCCATCCGCCTGCGCAAGCGCGCTGGCGAAATCTGATCTTCAACCCGGAGGCACCACCCATGCGTTCCTTGATTGCCTGTAGTGCGCTGTTGCTGTTGCCCTTGTCGGCGCTGGCCGCCGATGCACCGAACTGCAAGTTCTCCGCGCCGCGCGCGCTGAAGATCGACACCGCCGGCGCCAAGACGGTGGTGTTCGAGATCAACCAGCATGACCTGAAGGTGGTCGCCAGCGCTGGCGGCGGCCAGCTCGAGGGCCGCGCCTGCGCGTCCAACAAGGACTGGCTGGACCAGCTGGTGCTGGACCAGCGGCGCGTGGGCGACAAGCTGGTGGTGAGCCTGCGCCGCGACAGCCGCGGCTCGTTGTCGATGGGCAACAGCTATGCCTGGCTGGACATCCGTGGCAGCGTGCCGGACAACCTGCCGCTGCAGTTCAAGATCGGTTCCGGCGATGGCAGCATCGAGAACGCGCAGTCGCTGAGCATGGACG
>NZ_QAIJ01000017.1:0-1579 GCF_003060985.1 Stenotrophomonas sp. HMWF023 | reverse complement strand
GTGGCGCGAATCGAACCTGTTCAGTGCGCGCGAACGTGCCTGCCTGGCGTGGACCGACGCACTTACCCACCTGCCTGCGCAGGGGGTTGCGGACGACGTGTATGAGCGCGTGCGCGGCCAGCTGTCCGAACAGGAAATCGTCGATCTGACCTACGCGGTGATGGCGATCAATGCCTGGAACCGCGCCAACGTCGCCTTCCGTACGCAACCCGGCTCGCTGGACCAGGCCTTTGGCCTGGACAAGGCCGGTCTGGCCTGAGCGTCGACTGCCCCTTTCCGCTTGGAGACCTGCCATGCGTTCTCTCTGTTCCCTGGCGCTGCTGGCCCTGCTGCCGTTGACCAGCATCGCCGCCACGCCGCCGCCCACCGCACCCGAGCCCATCGTGCGCGAGGTCATGACCCGTCCGTTGCCGGAACAGCCGGGCAAGGAAGCACTGATCCTGACGGTGCAGTACCCACCCGGCGGCGCCGATCCCGTGCACCGGCACGACGCCCACGGCTTCGTCTATGTGCTGCAGGGCCGCATCGTGATGGGCGTGGCCGGCGGCCGCGAGGTCACCCTCGGCCCGGGGGAGGCCTTCCATGAAGGCCCGGACGATCTGCACACCGTCGGCCGCAATGCCAGCCAGACCGAGCCGGCGACATTCGTCGTGTTCCTGATCAAGGACATCGGCAAGCCGGCGGTACTGCCACCACGCTGACCGCCTCCGGTCCGGGGCAGTGCCCGCCACTCCCACAGGTCCGCCGGTGTCACAATCGGCGGACCTGTCCCGTCTCTGCTGGCATGGACGACCCCACCGTACTGTTCACCCGACTACGCCCGCGCCTGTTCGGCGTGGCCTACCGCATGCTCGGCTCCTCGCACGAGGCCGAGGACGTGGTGCAGGATGTCTGGCTGCGCTGGCATGGCGCCAACCAGCAGGACATCGAGAACGCCGAAGCCTGGCTGGTGGCCACCACCACCCGCCGCGCCATCGATGGCCTGCGCCTGGCGCGGCGCACGCGGGAGCACTATGTCGGCATGTGGCTGCCCGAGCCGCTGCTCACCGAAGACACCGGCACACCCGAGTACATGCTGGAAACGGCCAGTGATCTGTCGGTGGCCTTCCTCAACGTGCTGGAGCGGCTGGCACCGGACGCGCGTGCCGCGTTCCTGCTGCACGATGTGTTCGACCAGGATTACGACGTGGTGGCACGCACGCTGGACAAGACCGAAGCCGCCTGCCGGCAGATCGTGCACCGCGCACGCCTGCAGCTGCGGCAGGAGCGACCGCGCTACAACGTGCCGCAGGACGTGCACCAGAAACTGATGCGGCGTTTCGCAGAGGCCATCGCCAATGGCGACTTCGGGACGATGAAAACCCTGATGGCCGAATCGGCCGTGCTGATCGGCGATGGCGGCGGCATCGTCACCAGCTTCCCGAAACCGATGGTCGGCGGCGCACGCATCGCACAGCTGCTGTACGCCCCGCACCTGCGGCGCAAGGACCAGCTGCGGATGGTGCCGAGCATGATCAATGGCCGACTGGGGCTGCTGCGCTACTTCGACGACGTGCTGGAATCGGCAATGGCCTTCGAT
>NZ_QAIJ01000152.1:3412-21565 GCF_003060985.1 Stenotrophomonas sp. HMWF023 | reverse complement strand
CAAGGATGGGTTTACGGCGTGTCCCGGCCAGCCCCTCCCGCCGCCGCAATCGATATCAACAAAAGCGCCGGAGCGGCGAACCATCCGCCAGCGCTTTCAATATCTCAGCTCAACCAATCCTTGCAGGCGCTATCAACCTGATCACCACAGGCGGTCTGCATCCGCTGCTGCAACCGTGCCAGCGTCTCCGCACCCTTGTGCTTCGCGCTCCACGCCTGCAGCTGTCCGGCCAGCCGTTCGAAGCGCTGACGCGTGCGCTGGTGGTAGCCGGAGGGCTGCTTGTCCAGTTCGGCGATCAACGCCTCGGTGGCCTGCTCGATGCGCGGTGCATCATCCGGCGCCAGCCGCAGCAGGCCTTCCACGTACAGCACGCCCCACTGCACGCGCGTGGCAGGCCCCTGCGCGCCTTCGTAGGCACGCTTCAACCACTCCAGGGCGCCGGCGGTATCACCGCGCTGCTCGGCCAGTTCGGCCAGCTCCGGCATGTAGTAGTAAGGCTGCTCGCTGCGCTTCAGCTCTGCCAGCAGCAAGGCCTCGGCGCCCGCATCGTCATCGACCTGACGCAGCGCGTAGACGGCACTGCTGATGGTGGCCTGGCGCGCATGCGCGTCGGTGGCGGCGGCATCGGCGGCGGCCACGCGCTGCTTCACCCGCTCAACCAGGCTTGCCGGCAGCGCGCCTTCGGGCTGCTGCTGGCGGGCCAGCGCCAGCTCGGTCAGCGCGCGTGACAAGGCATCGTCAGCGCGATCACCGCGCGCGGCATCGGCACGTTCCAGCGCGACCAGCAGCTGCTGACCGAGGGCATTGCTGCTGGCCGGACCGGCGCTGGCCTGCTTGACCAGCCCGGCGCCGGCATACCCCAGCAGCTCGCGGTTGCGACGTACTTCCGCCGGTTGCGCCAGCACGGCCTGCAACAGCTCACGTACCTGGGTGGGCGCTGTCGTCGGTTTCTCGGCTGTAGCCAAGGCGAGCAGCGCGAAGCGACGCTGCAGCGCCGGTTCGGGTGCGGCCTTGGCAAGTTGCTGCAGCACGTCCTGGGTGCTGCGCTTGCCGGCCAGGCGGTTGGCATCCACCTCCCAGCCATAGTCACCCAGCACCTGCCAGTCTTCGGCGCCAAGCTTGGCCGGCGTGGCCAGCGCGGTCGCAAGCGTTTCAGCAACGGCGCTGCGGCGGCTGGCGGCGACGGTCAGTGCCCGGGTCAGTTCGGCCGCGTCGTTGCCGCCGGCGACGCGGGTGATTTCGTTGCGCTGCGGGTCGAGCACGATCAGGGTCGGATAGCCGCGCACGCCGAAGCGTTCGCCCCACGCCTGCGCGCCTTCCTCGTCGCCGTCCAGGTACACCGGCACGAATTTGCCGGTCAGGGCGATGAAGGCCGGATCCTTGAACAGCCCGGCCTTGAGCTGGTTGCACGGCGGGCACCACACCGCGCCCCAGTACAGCAGCACCGGCTTGCCACTCTCGGCGGCTTCGTTGAAGGCATCATCCACATCGCCCTGGCGCCAGGCGATGGCGGAGGCCGGGGCGGTGGCTGCCGCCTGCGCCGTCGGCACCGGAGCGGAAGCGGGTGAGCAGGCGCTCAGGGCCGAGGCCAGCAGCAACATGGAAAGCGCGACGCGCATCGGCAGCATCTCGAAGGACAGGGTGATGGCCCATTGTAGGAACGGTCGGGGTGCTGGCTGATGCAGTTTGCTTATGTCGCACGCGCAGCACGGCATGTGGGCTGGAGATCAGTGCGGACCCAGGTCCGCACCCGCCGAAGCGGGCACCGTCAACACCAGCGGTTGGTAGATCAGGCCGTTGAACTGGCCGACGTCACCATCCAGCACGAATCCATAGTGTTCGTAGGCGGGCACCGCGTTGAGCGAGGCGCGCACGGTCATCTGCGGGCCACGCAGCTGCGGCAGCACCGCCTGCAGCAGGGCACGACCAATGCCTTGCCCCTGCAGTTCCGGCGCGACGAACAGCATTGCCAGATGCTGGCCGGCCTTCAGTTCCACCACGCCGACCACCTGGCCTTCCTGTTCGGCCACAAGAATGTGGTTGTCGCCCTGCAGGCGTTCGGCGAACGCAGAGGCAGCGGCCACCGTGCCGAACGTGGCGATGCCCTCGGCGGTGAGCATGGGCGCAACGGCTGCAGTGAACGCCGCCATGCACACCGCGCTGATCGCGGGCAGGTCATCGACGTGGGCGGGGCGGATCCTGGTCATGCGCTGTACTTCCTGTGGCGGGACGACATCAAGGCCCCACGCTAAGCTGGCGGCATGACTGATTTCAATCCTGCCCATGCCCGCTTGTTTCCAACGCAGGGCCTCAGCCTTGGCCTGATGACGCCAGTGGCCGCACACGGCCTGGCCGATCCGCATGAGGCACGACGCATCGCGCGGCTGGCCGACGATCTGGGTTTCGCCGCACTGTGGACCCGCGATGTGCCGTTGATGGTGCCGCAGGGGCCGGATGCGACTGCCAGCGCGCTGGATGATCCATTCCTGTGGCTGGGCATGCTGGCCGCGGCGACCGAACGCATCGTGATCGGCACTGCGGCCATCGTGCTGCCATTGCGGCACCCGTTGCAGGTGGCGAAGTCGGCGCTGACGTTGGACCGGATCAGTGGTGGGCGCTTCGTGCTGGGTCTGGGCTCGGGTGATCGGCCTGAGGAGTTCGCGGCATTCGGCGAGGATCTGGAAAGCAGGGCAGCGACCTTCCGCGAACGCTGGTCGCTGCTGCGTGCGGCGCTGTCGCCCGAACCATCCGAGCGTGCGCCGGTGTTGCAGGCAACCGGTGGATACGACGTACTTCCCGCGCCGGCCAGGCGCATTCCGATGCTGGTGGTCGGCACTGCACGGCAGAGCCTGCAGTGGATCGCGCGCGAAGCCGAAGGCTGGGCCACCTATCACCGCGAAGAAACCGCGCAGGAAGGGCGCATCGGTCTTTGGCAGCAGGCCCTGGCCCAGCGCGGCGGCGCGTCCAAGCCGTTCGTGCAGTCGATGCTGCTGGACCTGCAGGCCGACCCGGCTGCGCCGGCAGAACCGCTGCCGCTGGGCCTGAAGGTGGGCCGCGATGGCCTGCGCGACTACCTGTTGCGGGTGCACGCGCAGGGCGTGGCGCATGTGATGTTCAACCTGGTCGACAACGGCCGGCCGATGGACGAGGTGCTGCGTGAGATCGGCGAGCAGATCCTGCCGGATACGCGTCGGTAGATGTCCACCTTGTGGGAACAGCTCTACCGTTCGCCGGGCATGGCCCGGCGCTACCCTCGGTGTTCGGATCGTTCGCATCTGCGTATCATTCGCATTTGACATCCACTGTTGGAGCCTTGCGTGATCCACCGCAACCCGCTGCATCCGACCGGACGCCTGTTCGCGATCGTCGCCTTCATCGAGGCCATCACCTGGGCCGGTCTGCTTGCCGGCATGTGGCTCAAGTACGGCCCGCAGGCCAACGTCGCGCTGGTGAAGCTGTTCGGGCCGCTGCATGGCGTGGCGTTCATGGTGTACGTGGCGGTGACCCTGTTTGCGGCGCTCCGGCTGCGCTGGCCGTGGTGGGCAACGGGGCTGGCCTTGCTGGCCGCGATTCCGCCGCTGGTGACCCTGCCGCTGGAGTGGTGGTTCAAGCGTCGCGGCCTGCTGTCGGTACGCGCAGGGCAGTGATGCACTCGCGGGTGCATGCCCGTTAAGCGAATGGGTATCAAATGCAAATGCGAGCCGTTATCATTTAAGGATGACGTCGCCGCCTGACAGGGCGACGTCGCGCGGGGTGCGGAAGCGCCCGGCGTTCCCTCCTTGGTTACGGTTGGTGTTCCATGCATGCACGTCCTGTGGTTCCCGGCTTGCCGGCGCTGGTGTTGGCTGCCCTGATCGGCACCATGGCGATGATGTCCTTCGTCGCCGTCATCGGCCCGGTGGTCCGCCTGCTGGGCCTGTCTGAATGGCATGCCGGTCTATCGGTCACGGCCGCGGGTGTGTTGTGGATGCTGGCCGCTCGCCCCTGGGGCCAGCTCAGCGATCGCATCGGCCGCAAGCGCGTGCTGGTGCTGGCCATGAGTGCCTACACGCTGGTCTACATCGCGTTGGCGGTGTTCATCGATGTCGCGCTGCAGACGATACCGCCGGTGCTGGTCTCGGTGCTGGTGCTGGTAGGTGCGCGCGGGCTGGTGGGCCTGTTCTATGCGGCCGTGCCGCCAACCGCCGCTGCGCTGATCGCAGACCAGGCCCCACCGGGCCAACGCACAAAGTTCCTGGCCCGGCTGGGCAGCGCCAATGCGCTGGGCATGGTGCTGGGCCCGGCTGCTGCCGGATGGCTTGCCTACAAGAACCTGCCGTTGGCGCTGTACGTGGCGGCGCTGCTGCCGCTGCTTGCGCTGGGCCTGCTGGCGTGGCGCCTGCCGGCCACGCCCCCGGTGGCTGCCGCGCAGAACCGCAAGCGCGTACCACTGTCGCGCCTCGACCCGCGCTTGCGCCTGCCGCAGATGGCCGCGTTCGTGGCGATGGTGTCGGTCACCATCGCGCAGGTCACAGTTGGCTTCTTCGCCATCGATCGCTTCGGCCTGGATGCAGCCGAAGGCGCGCGCATGGCCGGCATCGCCCTGACTGCCGTGGGCGTGGGCCTGATTCTTGCGCAGGGGCTGGTGATGAAGCTGGACGTGCATCCCCGACGCTGGATCATCCTCGGCGCACTGATCGCCGGCATCGGCTTCGCTTCGGTGGCCGCGGTGCAACAGACCTGGCAGTTGCCGGCGGCCTACGCGCTCGCGGCGTTCGGCATGGGTTTCGTGTTTCCCTCGTTCCAGGCGTTGGCCGCCGATGCGGTGCAGGCGCACGAACAGGGTGCGACGGCCGGCACGGTCGCGGCGGCACAGGGACTGGGCATGGTGGCCGGGCCGATGCTCGGCACCCTGTTGTATCGCGGCGGGGCCAGCCTGCCTTACCTGCTGGTCGGCGTGTTGCTGCTGGTGCTGTGCGTGCTGGCCGCAGCGTATCGGATGAAGGAGACGACATGAACGATTCCCTGATGCAGGGCGCGTGGCCAGAGGCTGCGTCGATGCTGCCGGAACCCAGCGCCGAAGCGTCACTGTTCCTGCTGCGGCAGGCCGATCAACAAATGCACGCGCGGGGCTGTCGCGCACCCTTGCCGGCGGGCGCGCTGGCCACGTTGGCCGAGCGTGTGGCGACGTTCTTCGCGCAGCAGCGCGGTGGGCCGGGCCTGCTGGTCGGCGCGGTGCCGTTCGAGCCGCGCGCCGATGATGCGTTGTACCAGCCCGAGCGTCTGTTGCCGGCGTTGCCCGTGCAATCGCAGGCAGCGCCGGCGCTGGCTGGAGTGCTGACCGCTGAGCCGTCCGCGCAGGACTATGCAGCGTCAGTGGCCGACGCGGTCAGCGCGATGCGCGCGCCCAACCCGACGCTGCACAAGGTGGTACTGGCGCGCAGCCTGTTGGCGCACACGCAGCAGGCGCTGTCGCCGGAAATGCTGCTGGCCCGCCTGGGCACCGATCCTTCGGTGGCGACCTACGCCGTGCCGCTGCCAGTGGACGTCGGCCAGGCGCCGGCGTGGCTGGTGGGGGCGACGCCGGAGCTGCTGCTGCGCAAGCGCGGTGCGCAGGTACTGTCGCATCCGCTTGCTGGTTCGGCCCGGCGCAGTGCCGATCCGGTCGCCGACGAGCGCGCCGCGCAGGCGTTGCTGGCATCGGCAAAGGATCACGACGAACACCGCCATGTGGTTGAAGCCATCGTCGATGGCCTGTCGCCGTGGTGCAGCCACATCGATGCGCAGCCGCGCCCGGTGCTGCACGCTACCGCCAGCATGTGGCATCTGGGAACGCGCATCCACGCCACGCTGAAGGACGCTGCCACCTCGGCGGCGACACTGCTGGCCGAGCTGCATCCCACGCCGGCCGTCTGCGGTACCCCGCGGCTGGACGCACTGCAGCGCATCCGTGCGCTGGAACCGGTACCGCGCGGCTTCTATGCCGGCGCCGTGGGCTGGCTGGATGCACAGGGTGACGGCGACTGGTATGTGGCGATCCGCTGCGCGCGCCTGCAGGGCACCCAGCTGCGCCTGTATGCCGGCGCCGGCATCGTTGCCGACTCGCAGCCCGCCGCCGAGGTTGCCGAGACCGCCGCCAAGTTTGCTGCGCTGTTGAACGCACTGGGCGTGCAGGACCCGCTGCCCTTGATCGAGGTATCCGCATGACGCCGTCCGCCGTTGACTCCCGCCTGCCGCTGCAGCAGCAATGGCCAGAAGCGCTGGTCGCGCGCTATCGGGCTGCAGGTCATTGGCGTGGCGAAACCTTCCCCGGTTTCCTGCGCGAACGCGCCGAGCGCCATGCCGATGACATCGCGGTGGTGGCTGGCGATGAGCGCTTGAGCTATGCGCAGCTCTGGCATGAGGCCGGGCGCATCGGTGCCGGCCTGCTGGCGCTGGGCCTGCAACCCGGTGAGCGCGTGCTGGTGCAGCTGGGCAACACCGCCAGTTTCATCAGCACCATCTGCGGGCTGTTCCGCGCCGGGCTGGTGCCGGTGTACGCACTGCCGGCGCATCGCATCACCGAGCTGGCCCACTTCGCCCGCAAGGCCGAGGCCAGCGCCTACATCAGCACCGATGTACATGAGGGCTTCGATCATCGGGGCCTGGCGCGCGCGCTGCAGGCGGACGTGCCGGCGGTACGCCACGTGCTGATCGATGGCGATGCGGCCGAGTTCGTCGCGCTGGACTCGCTGCAGGGTGACCGCAGCCAGCTGCCGGCCGATCCTGATCCGCAGTCGGTGGCGTTCCTGCAGATCTCGGGTGGCAGCACCGGGCTGTCAAAGCTCATTCCGCGCACGCATGACGATTACATCTACTCGTTCCGCGCCAGCAACGAAATCTGCGGTATCGACCGCGACAGCGTGTACCTGGTCGCGCTGCCGGCGGCGCACAACTTTCCGATGAGTTCGCCCGGTTTCTTCGGTGCGCTGTACGCCGGTGCCCGCGTGGTGCTCAGCCCGGGCCCCGGCCCGGACGCGGCATTCCCGTTGATCGCGCGCGAGAAGGTGACCTGCTGTGGTCTGGTACCGCCGCTGGCGCTGCTGTGGGCACAGGCGGCGGTGGCCAGCAAGCACGATCTGTCCAGCCTGCAGGTACTGCAGGTTGGTGGCGCGAAGCTGGTGCCGGAGGCCGCACGGCGGGTCATTGATGGGCTCGGTTGCACGCTGCAGCAGGTGTTCGGCATGGCCGAAGGCCTGGTCAACTACACCCGGCTGGATGATCCGCAGGAACTGATCGTGGCCTGCCAGGGGCGGCCGATCAGCGTCGATGACGAGGTGCGGGTGGTCGATGACCACGATCATCCCGTTGCCGAAGGCGAGGTCGGCCATCTGCTCACGCGCGGCCCGTACACCATCCGCGGTTACCACAACGATGCGGCGGCGAATGCACGCTCGTTCACCGACGATGGCTTCTATCGCACCGGCGACCGCGTGCAGCAGCTGCCCGGCGGCTACCTGGTGGTACAGGGCCGTGCCGGCGACCACATCAACCGGGCGGGCGAGAAGATCTCCGCCGAGGAGATCGAAGACCATCTGCTGGCCCATGGCAGCGTGTTCGATGCCGCCGTGGTCTCCATTCCCGACGATTATCTGGGCGAGCGCAGCTGTGCCTTCGTGATCCAGCAGGGCGAGGTGATCAAGGCACCGGCGCTGAAGGCGTGGATGCGTGGACGTGGCCTGGCCGCGTTCAAGGTGCCCGATCAGATTGTCTTCGTGGACAGCTTCGATACCACGGCGGTTGGCAAGATCAGCCGCCGCGAACTGCGCGCGCAGCTGCGTGCGCGTCATCTGCAACAGACAGGAGGAACGCGCTGATGGCGCTGCCCCGTATTGCTCCGTATTCCCTGCCGACCGCCGCAGAACTGCCGCAGGCGCGTGGCGCCTGGCGCCCCCAGCGCGATCGTGTCGCCTTGCTGGTGCACGACATGCAACGCTATTTCCTTGCCGCCTTCGATGCTGGCAACGCGCCGCTGCGGCCGGCAGTGGACAACATCGCGCGGCTGCTGGGGCATTGCCGTACGCACGGCATTCCGGTGTTCTACACCGCCCAGCACGGTGACCAGGACCGTCGTGACCGTGGCCTGCAGGCAGACCTGTGGGGCCCGGGCATGGGCCGTCGTGCCGACCACGAGCCGATCATCGACGCGCTGGCACCGGCACCGGGCGAGCATGTGCTGGTCAAGCATCGCTACAGCGCGTTCCAGCGCAGCAATCTGGAGACTCTCATGCGCGTGCGTGGCCGCGACCAGCTGCTGATCACCGGCGTATACGCGCACATCGGATGCACCGCCACGGCAGTGGAGGCGTTCCAGCGCGACATCGAAACCTTCATCGCTGCCGATGCCGTGGCTGATTTCTCGCGTGCCGACCATGATCAGGCGCTGCACTGGATTGCCCGCACCTGCGGCGTACCGATGACCACCGAACAGCTGCTGGAAGCATTGTGATGAACGCGACGACCGAAGCCTTGACCCTGGAGCGCATGCGCGCCGACGTCGCCCGCGTACTGGACTGCCAGGCGGCTGACATCGGTGACGATGACAACCTGATCGATCTGGACCTGGATTCGATGCGCATGCTGGGGCTGGTGCTGGCCTGGGGCAACACCGGGCTGCCACTGGAGTTCTCGCAGCTGGCCGAACACACCACGCTGAGCCAATGGTGGGCGGTGGTGCAGCAGCTGCAGGCCGCGCAGACAGCATGAACGGACCGCCGCTGCCGCTGACCGAGGCGCAGGCCGGGCTGTGGTTTGCCCAGCGGCTGGCACCGGAAAACCCGGCATTCAATACCGCGCATGCGGTGTGGATCGAGGGTCCGCTGGATGTGGCAGTGTTCACCGCTGCCGCCAATCAGGCCGCCGCCGAGGCCGAGGCGTTGGCCTTGCGTTTCGCCGAGGCCGAGGACGGCAAGCCCGTGCAATGGCACGAATCCACGCGGGCGCCATTGCTGCAGCTGCGCGATGTCGCTGCTGCGGCCGATCCGCAGCAGGCGGCACGCGCCGCGATGCACGCCGATCGCTCCAGCGCAGTTGATCCGACCCGCGACCGACTGAGCCAGCAGGTGCTGTTCAACCTGGGCGGCCAGCGCTGGGCCTGGTACCTGCGCGTGCATCACCTGGCCACCGATGGCTATGGCATGGCGCTGTTTACTGACCGTGTCTGCGCACTGTATGCGGGCCGCACCGGTAGCGCCTTGCCAGCGCTGGCGGGCGTGCTGGCCGACGATGCCAGCTACCGCAGCGATGCGCGCCGCGACGCGGACAGGCAGTGGTGGCTGCAGGCACTGCAGGGCGCGCCGGCCTCCACCGGCCTGGCCGGAACCGCCGCTGCCAGTGACGATGCCGTGCGTTGGGTGCAGCCGGTGGACCCTGCCTTCCGCGAGCGTCTGCTGCAGGTTTCGGCATCGTGGCTGCAGCCGTGGCCGGATGTGCTCGCTGCATTGGCCGCCGAGTATGTGCGCCGCATGAGCGCGTCCGGGGAAGTGGTGCTCGGCGTGCCCTACATGGCGCGGCTGGGCAGCGTTGCGGCGCGGGTGCCGGCGATGGTGATGAACGTACTGCCGCTACGGGTGGCGGGCGGCGAGGCCAGCGTCGAGGAATTCTGCCGGCGCATCGGGCGCCAGCTCAGCCAGGGCCGCAAGCATGGCCGCTACCGGGGCGAGCAGCTGCGTCGTGACCTCGGGCTGGTCGGTGCACAGCACCGCCTGCACGGGCCGTTGATCAACGTACAGCCCTTCTACAAGCCGCTGGCGCTGCCGGGTGTGCAGGCCTCGCTGGAGGTGCTGAGCACCGGGCCGGTGGACGATCTGATACTGGGCTTCCGTGGCGATGGACAGACCCTGCTGGATCTGGAGATTGAAGCAAACCCTGCTTTGTACGGTCTGCACGACGTGAAGGCGCATGCCCGGCGGTTGTTGCATTTCGTGTCGGCGGCGCTGCAGTCCGAAGACATCGCGGCGGTACCGCTGGCGACGCCGGAAGAATCCAAGCAGATCGTGCATGGCTTCAATGCCACCACGCATCCGCTGCCTGACACCACCCTGGTCGAACTGCTGCAGCAGGGCATGGACCGTGATCCGTCGGCACCGGCGCTGGTGTTCGGCGATACGACGCTGGACCACGCCACGCTGGAGGCGCGCAGTTTCGCACTGGCCGCGCAGCTGCGTTCGCTGGGCGTGGGGCCGGGCACCATCGTCGCGGTAGCGCTGCCGCGTTCGCTGGAACTGGTGGTGGCGCTGCTGGCGGTACTGCGTGCAGGCGGCGCGTACCTGCCACTCGACCTTGCCCACCCGGCTGAGCGACTGGCGCGCATCCTGGCGTCGTCGCAGCCGGTTTGTGTGCTGGCAGAGGCCAGCGCGCAATCCCGGTTGGCAGACGTAACGGTGCTGTCGCCGGATCAGTGGACCGATGTGAGCTTTGCCGCACCGTGGCCGGGCCCGATGGGCGACGATGCGGCCTATGTGATCTATACCTCCGGTTCGACCGGCGAGCCCAAGGGCGTGGTGATCGAGCACCGCGCCATCGTCAATCGCCTGTTGTGGATGCGCGAGCACTACGGCATCGGCGCCGACGACCGGATTCTGCAGAAGACCCCGGCAACCTTCGACGTATCGGTGTGGGAATTCTTCCTGCCACTGCTGTGCGGCGCGACGCTGGTGCTGGCGGGGCCGGACGCACACCGCGACCCGACCGAGCTGGCGCGATTGATCCGCGTGCATGGCATCACCACTGCACATTTCGTACCGTCGATGCTGGATGCGTTCCTGGCTGCACCGGCCTCACAGGATCTGCAGCTACGGCGCGTGTTCACCAGTGGCGAGGCGCTGGATGCCGCCCTGCGCGATCGCTTCCACGCGAGAATGCAATCCGAACTGCACAACCTGTACGGGCCGACCGAGGCGGCAGTGGATGTGAGCTGGTGGCCGGCGTCGGCCGATGATTGCTCGCGCCCGGTGCCGATCGGTTTCCCGGTCTGGAACACCCGCCTGTATGTGCTTGACGCACGTATGCAGCCCGTGCCGGTGGGCGTGGCAGGTGACCTATACCTCGGTGGTGTGCAGTTGGCGCGCGGCTATCTCGGCCGCGACGACCTGACGGCCGAGCGCTTCCTGGCCGATCCGTTCCTGCCGGGTGAACGAATCTATCGTACTGGCGACGTGGCGCGCTGGCGGGCCGACGGTGCTGTCGAATACCTGGGGCGCAGCGACCACCAGGTGAAACTGCGCGGCCTGCGCATCGAGCTTGGCGAGATCGAAGCGGCGTTGCGCGAGCTGCCTGGCATGGACCGGGTGGAAGTGCTGTTGCGCGATGATCTTCCCGGTGAGGCGCGGCTGGTCGCCTATGTGCCGTCGACTCAGGCGGATGCAGCGGTGCTGCGCAGTCATCTGCTGACGCGGGTACCCGACTACATGGTGCCGTCTGCGTTCGTAGGCGTGGATCAGTGGCCGGTGACTGCCAATGGCAAGCTGGACCGGGCTGCGCTGCCGAAGCCGCCGCAGCAGGAAGTCGCAGGGCAGGCGCCACGCACGCCGCTGGAACAGGAACTGACCGGGCTGTTTGCGCAGGCGCTGGGGCGTGAAGCGCCGGTGGCCGTCGATGTGGATTTCTTCAGCCTCGGTGGCGACTCGCTTTCGGCCGTGCACCTGCTGCTGGCCATCGAGCAGCGCTGGCGTTGCGAGCTGGGTCTCGGCGCCCTGTTCGCGCAGCCAACCGTTGCCGCGCTGGCGGCACGCATCGCCGAGCCGCCCGCACATGCCGATCACGCGTTGGGCCCGGTGATTGCGCTGTCTGCGTCCGACGAGCCAACCGTGGCGCCCTTGTTCGTGCTGCACCCGGCCGGGGGCATTGCATGGAACTACCGCGCGCTTGCCCGTGCGCTGCAGCCAACGCGCGCGGTGTACGGGTTGCAATCACCTGCACTCGATCCCACGCAACCCCTGCCAGGCAGCATCGAGGCCATGGCCAATGACTATGTGCAGCGGGTGATCACGCTGCAGCCGCAGGGGCCGATCCATCTGCTCGGCTGGTCGGTGGGCGGCATCCTCGCGCAGGCGATGGCCGTGCGCCTGCACGACATCGGCCGCGAGGTCGGCGAACTGGTGCTGCTCGATGCCTATCCCAGCGAATGCTGGCGTGCCGAACCGGAGCCCGACCCGATCGCGGCGCTGCGGGCGCTGTTGGCCATCGCCGGGCACGATCCCGATGCGCATCCGGAACTGGACGACCGCGCGCGCATCCTGTCCTTCCTGCGGCGCGGCGGCAGCGCGCTGGGCAGCCTGCCCGAGGTGGTGCTCGACGGCGTGGTGCGGGCGGTGACCGGAACCAATCGACTGATCCGCGAACACCAGCACCGACCCTTCGTGGGAACGCTGGCGCATGTGCGCGCCGGACGCGATCATCAGGCACGGCCGCAGTTGCAGTCCGCACTGTGGAAGGCCCATGCGCTGCAGGTGGACGCCATCGAGCTGCCGTTCCTGCACGCCGAACTGACCGGCCGCGACGCCGTGGCACAGCTGGCGCCGTGGCTATCGGCGCGTCTGCAGCAGTGGGACAGGCAACAGGAGAATGCAACGTGCAGTTGACGGGTTTTGAAGGAAACGTGGCGCTGGTGACCGGCGCAGCCGGCGGTATCGGCGCGGCGCTGGTGGGGCAGCTGCTGGACGCAGGATGCCGGGTCGTGGCAACCGATCGTGAGCGGCCTGCGCTGGCGACCGACGATGGGCGCGTGCAGGCCTTCGCACTGGACGTCACCGAAGGTGCGGCCGTGGACGCGCTGGTCGACCAGGTGGAAGCCACGGTGGGGCCGATCATGCTGGCGGCCAGCGTGGCTGGCGTGTTGCATGTCGGCGAGGTCGTGGACACCAGTGACGCGGATTGGCGCAGGGTGTTCGCGGTCAATACCGACGGTGTGTTCCATGTCGGTCGCGCACTGGCGCGGGTGATGTCGCCGCGCAGGCAAGGTGCCATCGTGACCGTCAGCTCCAACGCGGCGGGCGTGCCACGGCACGGCATGGCCGCCTATGCCGCCTCGAAGGCGGCGGCGACGATGTTCACCCGCTGCCTGGGGTTGGAGCTGGCGCCACTGGGCATCCGCTGCAACATCGTTGCGCCGGGCTCCACGTTGACCCCGATGCAGACCGGCATGTGGGAAGACGAGCAGGGCGCGGCGCGGGTAATTGCTGGCAATCCGGCGACCTACAAGGCGGGCATTCCGTTGCGGAAGCTGGCCACGCCGGAGGACATCGCACAGGCAGTGATGTTCCTGCTGTCCGAGCAGGCCGGGCACGTGGCGATGAGTGACCTGTACGTGGATGGTGGCGCCACGCTGCGCGGGTAGGAATGCACTCTGTAGAGCCGAGCCCATGCTCGGCTCTACAGAATCTATCGTGGCGTGACGGGTAGTGGCTGCGGCAGGGTGAGCCGATATACCAACACCCGGTTGTCGTTGTCGTAAGCACTGTCGCAGTGCTCGCCCTGCATGCGGCAGTTGCGGGCGATGAAGTCGTTGTCGTTGCCGATAAGCAGCAATATGTCGTTCGGGTGCTCTGGATCAAGCGCCGGCAACACGTCCATCGCTTCCCATTTCTCCGACAGCAGTCCCGCGTGCGGGCCGCGCCCTGTATCCAGATCCAGCCCGGCCCGGGCCAGTTGTGGCCGGTCGAGCAGGTTCAGTACCTCTTTGACCTGGGCAGGCACGATGCCTGTTTTCAACATGGCGTCAGCCGGATCGGCAAGCACCGATGCGGTGCCGATCTCATATTCCGTGCCCACCAGATTGGCGGCCTGCGCCACGTTCACCAGCAGCACCGATTTGTAGACGATCGGGTCATCGCCATCCTTGCCCAGGCCATTGCCATCGCGCGCCAGCATCAGGAAACGCTCGTTGTCCAATGCACGCAGCTCGCTCTGTGCGGCGGTACGGTCGAGCTTGCCCTTGCCGTCATGGGCATAGGCGGGCAGGATCATCACATGATGGCCGACCGGTTGCGTCGGCGTCGGGCTGGCAGATACGTCGTAGACCAGCACGCGGGTATTGATGCGGCCGGCGGCATTGCCCGGCGCGCTGTCCTGGATCAAGGCGCTCTGCAGCGCAACAAACAGCCGTGTGCCGTCGGGCGACAGGCTCATGCCTTCCACGCCCTGGTTGTTGCGGCGCCCGGTCTGCGGCGGAGCCAACGATCCAAAGGCAGGCTTGCCATCACGTTGTGGCCGGATCGCCAGCGGCGGCACGATCACTCCCTGCAGCTGGCCCTGTGCATCGAAGTAGTAGACGTTGGCGGTGTACTCGTCGCCGATGTAGAAGTGGCCGTCGGCTGTGAACTGCAGGGATTCTGCATCGAGCGCGACCTTGCCGGCCCCCGCGCCCACGGCGGGCGAGGGCAGCACCATGCCACGCTGGTTGATCGTGTGATCACCCGGATCTGCACCGGTGAAGGGCTGGCCGTTGTAGTCCTTCAGCACCAGCCCCTTTTCTGGCGTCATCGTCACCACGCCGAAGCCCTTGGACGTCCCCTGTGGCCAGTCGATGCGCAGCTTCATGCGCTCCAGGCGGCCGGCGTAGTCGTAGAACAGGCCGGCCTCCGGATCGTTGCGGCCGCGGTCGGGCAGCGTCCACAGCACCCCCTGGTAGCCACGCTCGGTGCGCCGCCACGTGCCCGGCTGTATCGCCAACGACGAGAACGAGCCCAGCGTATCGCCGAGGAAGTCCACGGTGCCTGCCGGCAATCGCCCGGCGGCGACCAATCCCTTGTCCACGTAGGTGAAGCTGCCCACGTCCACCGCGCGTGGTGGCACGCCGCGGGCTTCATGCGGTGCGTTGTAGCCGCTGACCGAGAGCGCGGCCAACAGCAGGGCAGTAGCGGACATCGATGGACTCCTCGGCCGGTGATCAGAAGCGGATGTCGATGGTACCGAACACCTGGCGCGGTGCCGACGCATGGAACACATACAGCTTGCCCGACGGGTCGCTGGGTGCGAACACGCTTGAATCCAGGTTGCTGGCGTAGCGCTTGTCGCCCAGGTTGGTGACGTTCAGCGACAGGCGCATGCCCTTGGCGAAGCCGACCTGGCCGAAATCGTAGCCACCGGCAAGGTCGAACACGGTGAAGCCGCCGAAGCCCTGGTCGTTGGTATAGGTGTAGAAGCGCTCGCCGGTGTACTTGCCGCGCAGGCTGGCAAACCAGCCGTTGTCGCGCCAGGTGATCTCGGTGGCCAGCAGCTGCTTGGGCGTGTCGGTCTGGATCTTTCCCTTGATCTGCTGCTCGACGCCCGCCTGGATGTAGTTGGAGGCATACGTCGAGCGGTTCAGCGACGCCGAGGTGTACCAGCTGAAGTGCTCGTTCGGTGTCCACAACACGGTCAGTTCGGCACCGCGGCTGTCGACGCCGCCGACGTTGTAGAAGCGGTTTCCGCAGGTCGGTCCGACCGCCTGCCGCGAGTCGCAGGGGTTGTACTGCAGCAGGCGGTTGTCGAAGCGCACGCTGTAGGCAGCAACCGATGCCTGCAGCGTGTCGGTGACGAAGCGGTAGCCCGCCTCCAGCGAACGTGACTCTTCCGGCTTCAGGTTGCCCTGCGCGTTCCAGGTGGCCTGGCTGACCGCCTGCGGGCCGAGTTTGAAGCCGCCCTGGAACATGGCGATGTTCTCGGCGTAGCTGGCGAACACTTCGTGATGCTCGCTGAGGCGGAAGTTGGCGCCGACACTGGGCAGGAAGTTCTTGCTGGCCTTCAGCGAACCGGTGGCGAACTGGTTGTTAGAGCTCGGCGAGATCGGCGTCTTCGCATCGCCGGGCAGCGCCTGTGCGTCGGAGGTGGCATGCGGGCTCTTGGCGCCGAATTCCAGGGTCAGACGGTCGTCAAGCAGGCGCCAGGTGTCCTTCAGGAAGAACTGGTGGGTTTTCCAGCGCGTTCGCTGGGCGAACACACCCACATCCGAGGGCAGGGTGTTCATGCCGCTCAGGTCGCGTGGTCCGTCCACAGCGGTCTGGTAGCGTTCGGCACTGCTGGTGTTGCGTTCGTACCAGACGCCACCTTCGATGCGGTGCGCCCCCAGCTCCCAATCGAACGACAGCGTGCCGCCATCGCGGTCGATGGTGTAGATGGTGTTGCGGAAGATGATCGGGATTTCCTGCGCAGTGCCCTTGTTCGACCAGGCACCGCTGTTCCAGTTGTGGCCTTCGCCACGGTCGTCGTGGTGGTAGGCCAGCGCCCGCAGGGTGAAGCCGTCGGCGAGGAAGAAGTCGCCGGCCAGGTAGTACAGGTTGTCATCGCGCAGGATCTGCCCGGCGGTGAAGGCGCCGTCGGCGTCCCTGTCAGGACCGCTGTTGTCGCACTTCTTCGCGTTGAGGCTGGCGGTGTTGCAGTAGGCCTTGGCCACGGCCTTGTTCCAGTCCGGTGCGTAGCCGCCCCAGTCCCAGCCGAGGCCGCGGGACATCTCGTCCTTGGACAGATAGAAGTAGTCGGCCTGGCTGGTGCGCGAAGTGTCGACGAAGCCGGTGATCTGGCCGCTGCCGAAGTTCCACACGCCCCTGGCGTTGAACTGCTTGGTGCTGGATTTGTTGTACGCGGTCTGGTCGTTCCACAGGTCCGAGACCGCGTTCATGCCCGACACGTAGCCGGAGAATCCGTTGTACTCGCCGCTGTCCACGCGCACGAAGGTGCGGCGGTTGGCATCGCTGCCGAAGGTCTGCACCACGCGGCCGCCCAGTTCCTGCGCCGGTCGGTCGGAGGTATAGGAAATGGTGCCGCCGAGGTTGCTGGTGGACGGCGTGCCGAGGCTGCCGATGCCCACCGCGAGTTCGGCGCCTGCCATGTTCTCGCTGATCAACGCACGGTTGATGGTCAGGCCGTTGTAGTTGTTGTACGCGCCATCGCCCAGCGGCACGCCGTCCAATGTGTAGCCCAGCCGGGTGGCGTTGAAGCCGCGCAGGCTGAGGGTCATCGACTGTTCGTTGGTACCCAGCGCGTCGGCCGACTGCGCGTTGACGCCGGGCAGAAGGTTCAGCGTTTTCTGCAGGCTGGTGCCTGGCGGCAGGATGTCCAGGTTCTCGCGGGTGATGCGCTGCACCTGGCGCGCCTCGCCACTGCCGATGACTGAAACGGCATCGAGGTCGGTGGCCGTCGACGCCTGCTGCGCCCATACGGTCGGTGCAAGGGCAAGGGACAACGCAGCAGCCAACAGGGTCTTGGTCATGGAGCAGGCACTCAGGCAGGCGCGAGCCGCCGCATGAAAGCGGAGCTCAGGCAGATGAAAGGGGAAGGCGCGATGCGATCACAGACGCCGGAGGCGTCGTTCGATCAACGTGAAAATGGTGCGCTAGACAGATGACTGTCTGGTGACATGGTCGTCTGTGCTTGCGACTGGGCCGGGTGGCGCTACTGCATTGAACGTTGGAACGACCGGCGCACTGCTGTGGTAGATGCCAACCTTGGTTGGCATACGCAGCGGCGAATGGACGCTGCGCTACCCGGTTTGTGGAGCGCCAACCAAGGTTGGCATCTACCAGGAGCGCGGATCAGGAATGTCGTGTCCAGAAGCGCGGTTCGAGATCGGCGTCAACGCGCGCTCAATCCGCCTTGCGTGGCTTGCGCGTGCGCTTGGGCTTTGCTGAGTCACCGCTACTGACCGCTCCATCCTGCAACGCCTGCAGCCACGACAGCGTATCGACGTAGTCGATGAAGTGGCGCAGATACCCGGGGCTGGTCGCCTGCATCGTGTCCAGCATGCGCTGCACCAGCACTGCCGAGTTCAGTGGGCCGCCGTCGGCCGGAGCCTCGGTGCGCAGCGAGCGGCGCACCTGTAGTTCGCTGCGCAGCTCGGACCACTCGCGGCGCACGTCGTCCAGCATCGGCACCTGCGGGTAGTGCGGCAGCGAACGCGACCCGGTGTCGAGATCGCGCACCAGCGCACGCAATCCATCCAATGGCGAGGACTCAGCTGCCATCGCCGCTCTTTTCGCCCGGCGCAGCAGCCTTGGGCTTGGGAATCGGCGCGATCTCCACGCGGCGGTTGCGCGCGCGGCCATCTTCGTTGGCATTGGAGCTGACCGGCTGCTCGCTGCCGAAGGCGGCGGCGAACACCGCATCGGCCGGTACGCCGTCGGCGATCAGGGTACGGGTCACCGTCAGCGAGCGCTGTGC
>NZ_QAIJ01000152.1:0-3402 GCF_003060985.1 Stenotrophomonas sp. HMWF023 | reverse complement strand
GTGAAGCCGCTGACCATCAGGATCTCCTCGCGCGAACCCAGGTACGCCGCCAGCGGCGCGGCAAGGCTGCGCAGCAGCTCCTGGCCTTCCGGCTGCAGCTGGTCGGAGTTCAGCGCGAACAACACGTTGCCGCTGATACCGATGCGGCCATCCACCAGCGTCACCCGGCCGGCGGCGAGCGGGCCGGCCAACGCTTGTTCCAGCGTCTGCAGGCGTTTGGCTTCGGCCTGGCGCTGTTTGACCTCCTGGTCCAGTCGCTGCGACAGCTCCAGCTGCACCGCAACCACGCCGACCAGGATCAGCACGAACGCGCCCAGCAGCACCGACATCAGATCGCCGAATGCCGCCCAGATCGGGGCGTGTGAGCCGCCGTCGACCTCCAGCTCGTCGCTCATGCGCTGCCGGCCTTGCCGCGGCGCGCGGCCAGCTGCTGCAGTTCTTCCATCACCTGTTTCTGCGACAGCAGGCTGAGGTCGACCACCTCGCGCGCCTGTGCCACGTAGTACGCCAGCTGCTCATCGCTGCGCGCCAGCGAGGCATCCAACGCACCGCCGATCTGCTCCAGGCGTCCCGACAGCTCCGCCGAGGCGGTGCCGAACTGCTCGACCGCAGACCCGAAGGTGCCGGCCAGCAGACCCACCTCACCGGCACTGCCGTTGAGCAGGGTGGCGATGCCATCGAGCTTGCCGGTCTCGGCGGCGATGTGGTCGGTGAAGCGGTTGCCGACGCGTTCCAGCAGTTCAGCCGAACCACCGACCAGCGCGTCCACGGCCGTGCGCTGCTCGTGCGAGGCGTGGTTGATCGCCTCCAGCAGGGTCTGCACGGTGGTCAGCAGGTGACCACGCTCTTCCAGCATCGCGTTGTCGCGCACCAGACTTTCGGACAGGGTGCTGCGCAGCTCGTTGATGACCTCGGCCGCGGCCTTCGGCGCTTCGGCTGCGGTCTGCAGCAGGGTGGATACTTCGGCCAGCGTGGCGCTGGCCTGTGCGCGGCCGTTCTCGCCGATCTGCTGCGCGGTCTGCGCCAGCGTGTCGCACACCTGCTGTTGCTGCGTGGACAAGCGCTCACCATTGGCCTGCAGGCGCTCGGCCAGGTCGGTCGAAACATTCTGCAACGCATCGCTCCAGCGCTGCAGGCGCTGTTCGTCAGCGGCCACCAGCTGAGCCTGCAACGCGGCATGCGCCTGCTGCAGCTCGGTACTCACCGCGTCCCAACGAAGCTGGCGCTGCTGTTCGCGTGCATCCAGGCCCGCCTGCAGTTCGGCATGCGCCGTGGCGGTGGCGGCCTGTGCGGCCTGCCAGTCCTGCAGGCGCTGTTGTTCGTGGTCCTGCAGCAGCGACTGGCCGGCGGCGTGGCGCTCATCCAGCGCCTCCAGCAGCGTCTGCGCACGTTCGTCCAGATGGCTGCTGGCACGCTGCAGTGCCTGCTGCTGACGCTCGACCAGTTCACTGTTCAACGCATGCTGCTGTTCGGCAGCGGCACGCCAGGCGTCGGCGTTGCCGCTGGCGTCGGCCTGCAGGCGCTCGCCGATGCGCATCACCAGGGCTTCACCCTGCGCACTCTGGCCATCGCTGAAGGCCTGCAGATGCTGGCGTAGTTCAGAAACCAGTGCCTGCTGCGCGCCAGTCTGTTCGGCCACGACGTTGGCCCAGCTGGCCTCGGTGGCCACGCGGCTGCGCTCGAAGCCCTCAGCCAGGCCGTTCAACTGCTGCTGTACGGCCTGTTCGACGCGCGAATGCAGCGCCTGGCCGTGGCTGGCCAGACCCGCCAGCGTGGTTTCTGCCATCGGCTGCAGCGCGCCGCCGATGGCGGCGGCACTGGCTTCGGCACCCTCGCGCAGCGACTGCTGCAGCGAGGTGGCCAGGCGTTCCTGCAACGCTTGGCTCTGCGTCAGGAACTCGGCCTGACCGGCCAGCAGGCGCTCATTGGCGGCCGCGCTGTGCTGTTCGAAGGTGCTGGTCATCGCCTGCAGGCGATCGACCAGCGCAGGCAGCGCAGCGGACTGCGACTGCAGCAGGCGCAGCGACTCGGCGCGCTGCCAGGCTTGCGAATACGGATGCAGGTCAGTGGCGATCGCGCGGTCCAGCTGCTGCACCACCTGCAGGCGGTCGCGGCGCAGCAGCGCCGACAACAGGCCCAGCATGGCCGAACTGGCGACACCGGCGATGGACGTGCCGAACGCCACCGCCAGGCCCTGCACCGGCGAGGCCAGCGAGCCGCGGATGGCCGCCATGTCGGTAGCGCTCTGCAGGGCCAGGCCCGTGCCGCGCAGGGTGTCCATCATGCCCAGCAGCGTGCCGAGCATGCCCAGCAGCACCAGCAGGCCCACCAGATAGGGGGTCAGCACCGGCGAGGGCAGGGCGGTGCGCTCGCCTTCCACGCGCAGGCGCACGGCATTGCGCAGGCCCAGCGGCACACGCTCCAGCCACGGCGCCAGGCTGTCCTGGGCCAGCGAAACGTCATTCAGCGCGGCGCGCAGGCCATTGCTGGCCTGCCGGTAACGGTACAGCTCCACGCCACCGGCGATGTAGCAGGCCGCAATGATCGCTGCCACGGCCGCACCCAGCGGGTGAACCGAGACATAGCCGACACCGATCCAGCACACGGCCAGCAGGCCAGCAAGGAAAACAAGGACGTGGAAAACAGTTCTGGACATGGTGTTCCGGTCAGTGTGAGCGCAGGGCGGCAAGCAGCCCCTGGATCGGGTGGAAGCGCAGTTGCAGCTCGGCGAGCAGCAGCGTGCGCATGTCGTGGCGGAAGGACGCGCGCCAGCCGGGCTGGCCGTGCACGCGTTCGAATCGGGCACCCAGCACCGCTGGGGCGGTGGCAAGCAGGCTGTGCTCGCGCGGGCTCAAGGTCTGTTCCATCACCGCATCGACCTCGGCCAGCCGCGCCAGCTCAGGTGATGCCAGCACCAGCTGGTCGCGCAGGCGGCCGCGCAGGCGACCGGTGGCGGTCTGGATGGCCTGCTGCAGCACGCGGTAGCGCTGCCGCAGCGAAGCGAAGTTGGGTGCCGCAGCGGCCTCGGCCAGGTCCAGCAGGCGCTCGGCCTCGGCATCCTCGCTCAGCGAGGCCAACAGGCTCGCTTCGGCTTGGGCGCAGTCGGCCAGCAGATCATCCAGCGCTTCGGCGGCCTCGGTCGGTTCAGCCAGGCGGCCATCCAGCGCCCCCGCAAGGGCCACGGCACGGCTCCAGTCCACCCACTGGCCGAGGCGATCGGTCAGGGCGGGACTGGAGGCCGGCATCGCGCCGTCGCTGAGACGGGCGAGCAGACGGAGGAAGTCCGGTCCACCCAGGACCGGCTGCGCTGCGTTCGCCATCAAGGGGGGGTGGGGGCTAAAAACCGTTGATTTTACAACCAGATGAGGGCGGCCGTATGAAGGCGGGGTGCGGGGGCAGCAA
>NZ_QAIJ01000151.1:0-3614 GCF_003060985.1 Stenotrophomonas sp. HMWF023 | reverse complement strand
CCCCTGGATGGCTGCCCGGGTACCATGGAGAACACCGCCCCCAGGCCAGTTGCCATGACCACCGCCTACGATTTCAGCTTCCGCGACCTCGACGGCCAGCCGCAGGCGCTGGCGCAGTACCAGGGCCGTCCGCTGCTGCTGGTCAACGTGGCCAGCCGCTGTGGCTTCACCCCGCAGTACACCGGGCTGGAACAGCTGTGGCAGGACTATCGTGATCGCGGCCTGGTGGTGATCGGCTTTCCCTGCAACCAGTTCGGCGCGCAGGAGCCGGGCGATGCCGCGCAGATCCGCCAGTTCTGTTCGATCGATTACCCGGTCAGCTTCCCGCTGTCGCAGAAGATCGAGGTCAACGGCGAGGGTGCCGACCCGCTATGGGCGTGGCTGTCGCACGAGAAGCGCGGGCTGCTGGGCATCGCCCGCATCAAGTGGAACTTCAGCAAGTTCCTGGTTGATCGCAAAGGGCAGGTGGTGGATCGCTATGCGCCGACCACCAAGCCGGAGCAACTGCGCGGTGGCATCGAAGCGCTGCTTTGAAGGTAATGCCGGCCGCTGGCCGGCATCCCCCGTGATTCCAGCAGGGCCGGCCAGCGGCCGGCAGAGCAGCCGAGCGTGGGCTCGGCTCTACGACAGCCCGGCTTATTTCTCGACGAACGCGCGCTCGAACACGTAGTGGCCGGGCGTACCGATGCGCGGCGAAGTCTGGAAGCCGCGGCTGTCCAGCACGGTGCGCAGATCGGCCAGCATCTGCGGGCTGCCGCAGATCATCGCGCGGTCGTTTTCCGGGCTGAGCTCGGGCAGGCCGAGGGTGCGCTGCATCTCGCCGCTTTCCATCAGCGAGGTCAGGCGGCCCTGGTTCGGGAACGGTTCGCGGGTCACCGCCGGGTAGTACAGCAGCTTGTCGCCGACCATTTCGCCCAGGAACTCATGCTCGCGCAGTTCCTTCTCGAAGTAATCGCGATAGGCCAGGTCCTTTTCGTAGCGCACACCGTGGCACAGGATCACCTTGTCGAAGCGCTCGTAGGTCTCCGGGTCCTTGATCACCGACAGCCACGGCGCCAGGCCGGTGCCGGTGCCCAGCAGGTACAGGTGCTTGCCCGGGTGCAGGTCGCTGATCAGCAGGGTGCCGGTGGGCTTCTTGCCGACCAGTACCTTGTCGCCCGGCTTGATGTGCTGCAGGCGCGAGGTCAGCGGGCCGTCCTGCACCTTGATGCTGAAGAATTCCAGCTGTTCTTCCCAGTTCGCGCTGGCGATGGAGTACGCGCGCAGCAGCGGCCGCGCGTCGGTCTCCAGGCCGATCATCACGAACTGGCCGTTCTCGAAGCGGAAACCGCTGTCACGGGTAAGGGTGAAGCTGAAGTAGGCGTCGGTCCAGTGGCGGACCTCAAGCACCGTTTCGGCGCCGAAAGCGGAGGACATGGGCGTATCTATCGGAAGTCGTCGGGACAATTCTATCTCAAATGAGACAGGTTCTCATTAGGCGGAACGAGAGGCGTTCTCAGCGGTAACCTGCCGCCTGCAGTTCGAACAGCTCGGCATAGCGGCCGCCCTGTGCCATCAGCTCCTGGTGGGTGCCGCTGGCCTCGATCCGGCCATCGGCCAGTACCAGAATGCGGTCGGCCATGCGCACGGATGAGAAGCGGTGGGAAATCAGCACTGCAGTGCGATTATCCGCCAACTCCCTGAACCGCTGGAACACCTCGAACTCGGCGCGGGCATCCAGCGCCGCGGTGGGCTCATCCAGGATCATCACCTGTGCATCGCGCATCCACGCGCGGGCGATGGCGATCTTCTGCCACTGGCCACCGGACAGGTCCACGCCCTGCTTGAAGCGGCGGCCGATCTGCTGGTCGTAGCCGCCGGGCAGGGCAGCGATGACTTCCTCGGCCATGCCTCGGCGGGCGGCGTCGGTGATCCGCGCGAGGTCGTCCATCGCTTCCACCTGGCCGACACCGATGTTCTCGCCGGCACTGAGGTTGTAACGCACGAAGTCCTGGAAGATCACGCCGAGGTTGGCGCGCAGGTCGTCCAGGTCGTAGTCGCGCAGGTCGCGGCCATCGAGCAGGATGCGGCCTTCGTCGGGTTCGTACAGGCGTGCCAGCAGCTTGACCAGGGTGGTCTTGCCCGCACCGTTCTCACCGACCAGTGCCAGCACTTCGCCCGCGTGCAGCTGGAAATCGAGGTGACGCACGGCCCATTGCTCGGCATCGGGATAGCGAAAGCCCACGTCTTCGAACACGAAGCCTTCGCAGATCGGCTGCGGCACGCGCACCGCGTCCTTGCGCGAGTGGATTTCCGGTTCGATCTGGAAGAACGAATACAGGTCGTCCAGATACAACGCCTGGCTGGCCACCTGCGAGAAGCCGATCAGCAGGCCTTCCAGCAACTGGCGCAGGCGCAGGAAGCTGCCGGCGAGGAAGGTCAGATCACCGATCGAAAAATCGCCGCGCACCGTGCGCCAGGCAATATAGGCATACGCGGTGTAGTAGCCCAGCGTACCCAGCGCGGCCAGCAGCGTGCCCCAGAACGCACGCCGCCGGGCGAGCGCGCGGTTGGCCAGGAACAGTGCCGCCGACAAGCTGCGGTAACGGTCGACCAGGAACCGGTGCAGGTTGAAGATCTTTACTTCCTTGGCCGTTTCCACGCTTGCGCCGAGCTGGCGCAGGTAGTCCAGCTGGCGGCGTTCCGGTGTCCACAGGAAGTTGAGGCTGTAACCGGCCGCATTGAAGTGCGATTCACCGATGAAGGCCGGCACCAGCGCCAGCGCCAGCAGCAGGATCAGCCACGGTGCGTAGACCAGCAGGCCGACGGCCAGGCTGGCGACGGTGATCGCATCCTGCACCTGGCCGAACAGCTGGCTCATCAGGTTCATCCGACCCATCGTCTGGCGCCGTGCGCGGTCCAGCTTGTCCTGCAGGTCCGGATCCTCGAAGTCCTCAAGGTCCAGGGTGGCCGCGTGTTCCATCAGGCGCACGCTGGTGACGTTGGCGAACAGTTCCGACAACAGCGCATCGGCGTAGCTGACCAGACGGCCGAGCAGGTCCGAGGCGATGGCCAGTCCCAGTTCCAGCGCCAGCAGGCCGAGCAGCGGATTGAGCAACCCACTGGACAGGGCCTCACCCAGCGGCGGGAAGCCGGCATCGTGCTGGCTGAGATGCAGCGCGGTATCGATGATCAGCTTGCCGACGTACAGCATCGCCACCGGCAGCAGCGCACGGATCAGGCGCAGGCCAAGACTGGCCAGGGTCAGGGCGCGGCTGGTCTGCCACACCTGGCGCAGGAATGGCGGCAGGTTGCGCATCGCCTTGAAGCGTTGACGCAGGCTGGGTTTCTTGGCGCCGGCAGCGCCGGCAATGGGGGAAGCAGGCATGCCGCTATTGTGCGCGCCTGATACGTGCAGGTGGGGTCAGGGCAGCCATGTGGCCGACACCGAGGTCAGATCCCTTTGCGCGGCAAAGGGCTCTGACCCCAGCGACCCAAACCGGATCAGAGCCCTTCGCAGTGCGAAGGGGGCCGACCCGTCCACATCCACGCCATGCGTGGATCTACTGTGTCGACCAAGGTCCACACCTACCGAACAGCAGCAGGAAACTGTCGAAGGCGGGGTGGGCCAGGTC
>NZ_QAIJ01000150.1:0-1541 GCF_003060985.1 Stenotrophomonas sp. HMWF023 | reverse complement strand
CGCCAGCAGGCAGGAAGAACTGGTCCAGTGACAACTTGCGCGCGCCCCAGCAGGCGAGGGCATAGACCAGTACCAGCGCCAGCCCCTCAGGGCTGACCCGTATCCTCACCAGCAGTCCTTCCTTCCACCACTGCATCCACGTGCTCCCCTGCTCCTAGGCGGATTATGCAAACAAAGCGCTACCGTGGATCAAGTCATGGGGTGGGAATGGGCACTGCTACCACAGCGCATCCCGCAGCTTGTACCAGGACATGGCCGCCACCAGCAGCGGTGTGCGCAGCAGGCGCCCGCCGGGGAAGGGCGCATGCTGCAGGCGCTGGAACACGTCCAGACGCTCGCTCTGGCCTGCAATCGCGGCGGCAATGACTTCGCCGGCCAGCCCGGCCGCTGCCACACCGTGGCCGGAGAAGCCCTGCGCGAAGTACAGATTTCCATCCAGCCTGCCCCAGTGCGGGGCGCGGTTGCGGGTGATATCCACATAACCGCCCCAGACCTGCTGCAGCGGAATGTCGGCCAACTGCGGGAACACCTGGTGCATGCGCCGCTGCATCACCCGGTGCAGGCCGGGCGGGGGCAGCGCGGAATAGCTGGCACGGCCGCCGAACAGCAGGCGGTGGTCATGGCTGAGCCGGAAATAGTCCAGCGCCCAAGCGGTATCGGAGACCGCCATGTTGTTGCCGATCAGCGCCTGCGCGCGCTCGGCACCCAGCGGCGCGCTGGCGCCGATATACGTTCCAACCGGCATGATGCGCCGTTCCAGCTCAGGCACCAGTCCCTGCAGCAGGGCGTTGCCGGCCACCACCAGCTGCGGCGCGCGCACGCTGCCGTGGTCGGTATGCAGCACCGCATGTGCGCCACGTTGAATGCGCGTCACCGGCGATGTTTCGTGGATCACCACTCCGGCTGCACGTGCGGCATCGGCCAGCCCGCGGGCGTAGGCCAGCGGATGCAGGTGCGCGCTGAGCGGGTCGAACATCGCCGCGCGGTAGCGCGGGCTGTCCAGCTGCGCACGCAGCGTGTCGCGCGGCCACCACTGCATCGGGTAGTCGTAGTGCTGCTGCAGATGCTCGCAGTTGGCGCGCAGGTCCTGTTCGTGGCGTGCGCGGATGGCGACGCTGGCGTGGCCCTCCACCCAATGGCAATCGATGCCATGCCGGTCGATGCGCGCGCGCATTGCCTGCACGGCTTCGCGCGACCAGTCGAACAGGTGGCGCGCATCCTCACGGCCAAGCTGGCGTTCCAGCTCGTCGACCTCACAGCCGTAGCCGACCAATGCCTGGCCGCCATTGCGGCCAGAGGCTCCCCAGCCGATCCGCTGCGCTTCCAGCAGCACCACCCGCTGGCCGCGCCGGGCCAGTTCCAGTGCGGCGGTGAGGCCGGTGTAACCGGCGCCCAGTACCGCGACATCGGCCTGCACCTCACCGCGCAGTGGTGGCAGCGCGGGCGGTTCGGGCAGGCTGCTTGCGTACCAGCTGGGCGGGAAGGCGGCGCTCACCGGCGGCCTCGCAGAAGCGGGAAGGGGCGTCGGAGCGGGGGAGGAC
>NZ_QAIJ01000149.1:8215-13619 GCF_003060985.1 Stenotrophomonas sp. HMWF023 | reverse complement strand
GCATGGATGCCGCGGCCAAGCCTACAGGGACGTATTTACGGCGTCCCCCGCAACCGGACCCACCCCGCCATCCCACGGATAGCCCGCTGTTGCTGTTGCTTCGGCCGTTGCCGTTGCCGTTGATTCGGCAGGTGCAGGGCGCAGCCCTGCCGACCCCCTACCGCCCCAGCACGCGGGCGATCGCTTCCACCAGCAGCTCACCGGTCACCGGCTTGCGCAGGAAACCACCGATGCCGGCCGCTTCCACCTGCTGCTGCAGATCCGGGTCGGTGCGTGCGGTCACCGCCAGCAACGGCAGCGTGTAGCCCTGGTTGCGCAGATGCTGGGCCAGTTCGAAACCGCTCAGGCCCGGCAGATCCAGATCGAGCAGGCCGACATCGAAATCATCCGCGCTGATTTCACGCAGTGCGGCCAGCGCGTGGGCGGCGTGGACCACCTCATGGCCGCGGCTGGTGAGCAGGCCACACACCACATCGGCCACGGTCGCATCGTCCTCCACCAGCAACACCCGCAGTGGCGGCATGTTGACCACGGCAGCGGCGGCATCGCTGTCGGCTCCACCTTCGCCGGCGGCAACCTGCTGCAGCGGCAACGGCAGGCTGACGCCGAAGCAGGTACCGCTGCCCAGCTGGCTTTCCACGCGGATCCGGCCCTGCATGGCCAGTGCCAGCTCGCGGCAGATCGCCAGGCCCAGGCCGCTGCCACCGTACTGCGCTGCAGTGCGCGCGCCGTCAGCCTGCTCGAAGCGGCGGAACAACCGTTGCTGCTGTTCCTGGCTGATCCCCGGACCGGTATCGCGCACCTCGAAATGCAGTCCACGCGGCCCTTCCTCGCAACGCGCGTGCAGCGTGATGCTGCCGCGGCTGGTGAACTTGACCGCGTTGGACAGCAGGTTGAGCAGGATCTGTCGCACCCGCATCGCATCGCCGGTCGCCTGCAGCCCTGCAGGCAACTGGTTGTCGAGGATGAATCGCAGGCCCTTCTGGGCAGCCAGCGGCCCCATCAACGCGGCCAGATCCTGCAGCAGACGATTGAGACCGAATGCATTGGATTGGAGTTCCAGGCGCCCCGATTCGATCCGCGCCAGATCCAGCGCATCGTTGACCAGGTGCAGCAGGTGCTCACCCGCATGCCGGATCGACTGGGTATAGCCACGCTGCTGCGGATCCAGCGGCGAGGCCAGCAACAGCTCACTCATGCCCAGCACGCCGGTCATCGGCGTACGGATTTCATGGCCGAGATTGGCGAGGAACCGCGTCTTGGCCGCCGACGCGTGTTCGGCCAGATCCTGCTTGTGCAGGGCGAGCTGGTAGGCGTGTTGGCGCTGCAGGCGGCGCCGGTACAACCAGGCGAACCAGCTGGTCAGCAGCAACGCAATCGAGGCCAGCACCAGCAGGCCGGACAAGCTGCGCCACCACGGCGGCTGCACGTGGAATTCCAGGGTCTGCACCCGCGACCACACGTGGTCGGCCGAGCGCGCCTGCACTTCCAGCCGGTAGGCCCCGGGTGGCAGGCGCGAGAACAGGCGCTCGCCTGCCGGGCCCACCTCGACCCAATCCGGGTCATAGCCGGCCAACCGGTAGCGGTAAGTGTTGGAGGCCGAATCGGCGAAGGACAACAGGCGCGCGACGATACGCAGATCGCGGTCGCCGTCGGCAATCTGCAGCGGCGTGTCATGGGTCAGGTCCAGCAACTGTTCGTTGCGGCGCACCTCCACCCGCTCGATCACCAGCGGCGCACGCCGGGTGGAAGGCCGCACCTGCTCGGGATCGAACACCACCACGCCAGCGGGTGTACCTGCCACCATGCGCCCAGCGGCGGAGGCGATCAGGGTATGTTCGCGGAACTCCTGGCTGGGCAGGCCATCGTGTACCCCGTACAGGCGTACGCTTTCGCCATCGGCACTCACCCGCACCAGGCCGCGCGCACTGGTGGCCCACGCCACGCCCTGTGCGTCGACGACCAGACCGGTAGCGGAAATCGCCGGGTAGCCCTGCTCCGCGCCCACCACCGCCTGCCGTTCCAGTCTGCCCTGGCTCCAGAGATACCGCGACAGGCGGCCATCCTCGGACAACCAGACCTGCCCGTCCTTGCCGACGTGCAGGGCATACACCGCCGTGGCCGGGGCACCGGGCACCGGCTGGAAGCGCTGCGCATCCGGTTGCCATTGCAGCAGGCCGCGGCTGCTGGCCAGCCAGATCCGGTCCTGTGGGCCGCATTCCACGTCCAGATTGAGCTGGCCGGCCTGAAGACCCTCCTGGCCGTTGTCCAGCTGCCGGCGCACATGCCCGTCCAGATCACGCTGCTGCAGGCCCGCTGCCAGCATCAACCACAGGCTGTCACCATCGCAGGTCATCATCGCCTCGATGTTGCCTTCCATGGTCGCATCGGCACCGGCATCCCGGCCCCAGCGCCGCAGTTCGCCCCGGCGCGGGTCGTAGCGCATCAAGGCGTCGGTCGAACCCACCCACACCCGTCCCTGCCGGTCTTCGCGCACCGACGTCAGCCAGTGCATGCCGTTGACGAAGGTGCGGTGCTGCTCGATCACGCCCGTGCGTGGATTGAAACGGTCCAGCGCGCCATGGCTGCCGACGGTCCACACGCCACCATTGCTGGAGGGGCTGGTACCAAGCACATAGGAATTGCGCAGCGAGGACGGATCATCCTCCAGCCGCGAGAACACCGAGAACTGCCACCAGCGCGGAAGCAGATGCCACAGGCCCGCATTGGTGCTGGCCAGCCAGATGCCACCTTCGCGGTCCTCATAGGCGCCGGTCCAGTTCGGCCGCACCAGGCCACGGGCGATGGCGCTGTACAGCGGGACTGTCTGGTATCGGCCATCGATGCCCCGGCCCAGGCCGCTGCGCGTATCCAGCCAGTGCCCGCCCTGCTCATCGCGCAGCATCATGCCCAGCACCTGGTCGCCGGCTGGCAATGTCCAGGGCACGGATTCGAAACGGCCATCCGGGCGGCGCACGGAGGCCCCCGCCAGCGTGCTGATCCAGAGGCTGCCGTCGGGTTCGGCAGTCAGTCCATTGATCAGCAGGCTGGGCACCAGATCGCTGCCGATGCGTTCGAAATCGGTGCCGGTCCAGCGCGCCACGCCATGCTTGGTGCCGACCCACAGGCTGCCGTCGGCAAGCGTGGCCAGGTACGGCACCGACGCGGCCGGCACGCTGCGCGGGTTGTTCGCTTCGGGCAGGAACCGCTGCAGACGGTCATTGCTGTCCAGCCGGTACAGGCCGCCCTCGTGGGTGCCGAACCAGATCGAGCCATCCGGCGTCGCAGCCAGGCTCCAGACTGTGTTGCTGCCCATCAGCGGCTGGCTGCTGCGGTCGTAGAAGCGCAGCTGTCGGCGGTCGGCCGACATCCGCACCAGGCCGGCATTTTCAGTGCCGATCCACAGCTCGTTGCGGGCATCGACCAGTACGCTCCAGATGCGGTTGTCGCGCAGGCCATCTTCGGAACGCCAGATGCGGTAGTTGCGCCCGTCGTAGCGGGCCAGGCCATCGTTGGTGGCAATCCACAGGTAGCCGTAGCGGTCTTCGGCCATGCGGTTGACGGTGTTGGACGGCAAGCCATCGAACACGGTGACCTGCCGCGGCGAAGGTGGCACCGGCTGCGCGGCAGCGGGCGCCAGGCAGCACAGCAGCAGCATCAGCAGCATTACTGCCCGCAGATACACCACCGATGGCCTCCTCACGCTGCTGTTGATGATGCCCACGCCGTGGGCGTCGGCATGGTAAACCGAAAGTTGCGGGATTCACGCCGCAAGATGCCGTACTCAGCTGATGATCTGGCGTTTACTGCGCGCCTGGGCAATCGCCGCCACCAGCAGATCGCCGGTCACCGGCTTGCGCAGGAAACCATCGAATCCGGCCGCAAGCACCTGGGTCTCGGCATAGGCATCCGAGCGCGCGGTAACGGCCACCAACGGCAGCTCGTAGCCCATCGCGCGCAGCTGGCGGGCGATCGCGGTGCCGTCGAGTGCCGGCAGGTCGAGGTCGAGCAGGCCGACATCGAATCCCTCGGTGGATATCTCCGACAGTGCGCCCAGGCCATGCAGCACGTGCACCACCTCATGGCCGCGGCCGCGCAGCAGGCCGGCAATGACCTCGGCAACCGTTGCATCGTCCTCGACCAGCAGGATGCGCAGTGCAGGCAGCGTCGGCGAGGCTGCCTCGCCAGGGCTGGAGGCCTGCTGCCGGCTCCATGGCAGCGGCAGCCGCACTGCGAAACGTGCGCCGCGCCCCGGCTGGCTGTCGACATCGATGCGGCCGCCCATCGCCACCGCCAGCTCCTGGCAGATCGCCAGACCCAGCCCGCTGCCGCCATAGCGTGAGGCGGTACGTGGGCCGTCGGCCTGTTCGAAGCGGTGGAACAGGCGCTGCTGCTGCTCGGTATTGATGCCTGGCCCGCTGTCGCTGACCTCGAAGGTCACCGCGCCGCCATCCTCGTCCAGGCGTGCCGCCAGACCGACATGACCGCGCTCGGTGAATTTGATCGCGTTGCCCAGCAGGTTCAGCAGGATCTGGCGGACGCGCATCTCATCACCACTGACGCAGATCGGGCCTGGCAGTGCATCCCCGCGCTGGAAAGCCAGCCTGCGCTGTTGTGCCATCGGCTGCATCAGTGCCTGCACCTGGTCCAGCAGTCCGCCCAGGTCGAACGGCCGGATGTCCAGTTCAAGCCGGCCGGCCTCGATCCGTGCCAGGTCCAACGCATCGTTGACCAGCCGCAGCAGATGACTGCCGGCCTGCTGGATCGAGCCGGCATAGCTGCGCTGCACCGGGTCCAGTTCGGTGGCCAGCAGCAGCTCGCTCATGCCCAGTACGCCGGTCATCGGCGTGCGCACTTCGTGGCCCAGGGTCGCCAGGAAGCGGCTCTTGGCCTGCGATGCCTGCTCGGCGATCTGCTGCTTGTGCACCGTCAACTGCCATTGCTGGCGCCGCCGCAGCCGCCTGCGGATCGACCACAGCAGTGCCAACAGCAACAGCGAGCCCAGCATCACATAGCCGAAGATCGCCATGCCGCTGCGCCACCAGGGCGGCAATACCTTGATGTGCAACTGCTGCGAGGGTGTCCACGGGCCACTGGCCGATGCGGCCTGCACCTCGATCGAATAGGCCCCGGGCGGCAGCCGCGACAATGTCCGCTGGCCATCCCCACCCTGTTCCACCCAGTTCTGGTCGTAGCCCTCCACACGGAACCGGTAGCGGTTGCCCTGCGGGTTGGCATAGGACAGCAGCCGCGCATCGATCTGCAGGTCACGGTCGTCGGGCCCCAGCAACAGCAGGCCGGAGGTCGGCAAGGGCTGCCAGCCGCGCGCATCATCGCGACGCACGCGAACCTGCGCGATCACCAGCTGCGACGGCGGCAGTTCGGCGTCTGCAGCATTCGGGTC
>NZ_QAIJ01000149.1:0-8205 GCF_003060985.1 Stenotrophomonas sp. HMWF023 | reverse complement strand
ATGCCGGTCTGGGTAACCGCCAGCACCCGCCCATCGGCATCGATCGCCGGCGGGCGTCCGGTGAACTCGGCATCGAGCAGGCCATCGCGCTCATTGAATATCTGCAGGCGACGCTGTTTCGGATCCCAGCGCAGCAGGCCACGCGGTGTCGTCGCCCACAACTGCCCGTTCGCGGCCAGGGCCAGCCCACCCATGCTGACCGGCGGCACCCCGGCGCCAGCATCGACGCGCTGGATCAGGCGCAAGCTGAGGCCATCCCACTGGTAGCGTTCAAATGCGCCCTGGCGTGCGATCCACATCTGCCGGGGATCGATCCACACCAGATCGTAGATCGGGCCCCTGGAAACGCCGGGTACGGCTTCGAAGCGGTCACCCTGCTCACGCATGATCCCCGTTTCCCCCATCACCCAGGCCCGCCCCGTGGCATCGAAGCGGATCTGTTCGACCGGTGCATCGGTATCACCACGCAGCATGGCGCCATCGAAACTGCGCAACAGGCGACCCTCGGCACTGCGCTGCTGCAGGCCCAGATTCATCACCGACACCCAGACCGTGCCATCAGGCGCCTGCCGCATCAGATCGATCCGCTGTCGCAGGTCGGAGCCGCCGCCGATGCGCCAGTCGCGCAGCGCGCGGGTGGCCGGGTCATAAACGCTGATGCGTCCCGCGCGCCCCAGCCACAGCCGCCCATCGGGACGTGGCAGCACCGACCACACCGCGCCACCGCCCAGCTCGCGCTCGCTGGCCAGCAGGCTCAACGTCCCCTGCGCATCGATCTGGTAGACACCGTGCGCAGAACCGACGTAGTAGCTGCGACCGTCACTGGCGGCACTCAACAGATACTGGCTGTCCAGCGGCTTGCCATCGAACTGGTACCAGGTCGAAAAGCGCCGCCAGTCTGGTGGAAGGTAGGCCAGGCCCTGGGTCAGCAGCGCGACCCAGAGCCCTCCCTCATGATCCTGCAGCAGGTCGAGCACGCCACTATGGCCGGTCAGGAAGCCGCTGCCACGGTCGCCTTCCAGCTTGCGCAGCACCTGGCCGTCACCGCGCAGCAGGCCATCGGAGGTTCCCGCCCAATAGCCTCCGCGGCTGTCGGGCAGCACCAGTGCCGAACGCAGACCGGCGCTGTCGGCCCAGGTCGGTCGCGTTACCCGATCCTGCGCATCGATGCGATACAGGCCTTCATTCTGTGTGCCAACCCATATTGCGCCATCGGCATCGCGGCTCAGCCGCAGCACGCTGACTGCCGCCAGTTCGCGCGGCGCCACGACGTCGAAGGCATGGCCGTTCCAACGCGCCAGGCCGGATTCGGTTCCCACCCACAGCCGTCCCTGCGCGTCGACCAGGCTGCTGTAGATCGTGTTGCTCGGCAGACCGCCGGGCTGCGCCGGATCATGCTGGAAATGGCGCAGCGAGCCGTCTTCGCCGAAGCGGCAGACCCCATGGCTGCTGCTGCCGACCCATAGCGCATCCTCGGCATAGGCCAGCGTCCAGAACTGCCCCTGGCAGCCCTCAGTGACCGAATCGAAGGTCTTGAAGCGCTCGCGGTCGGCATCCAGGCGGGCAAGCCCCTTGCCGTTGATGCCGACCCATACCCGGTCGAGCGGGTCGACCAGCAGGGTTTCGATCTCGTTGCCGGGCAGCGAATTCGGTTGCGCCGGGTCGTGCTGCCACACCCGCAGTTCCCCACCGTCATAGCGGGCCAGGCCGCCGTCGGTGGCAGCCCATACATGGCCCTGTCGGTCTTCGGCCAGCGCGACCACCATCCGCGAGGGCAACCCCTCGGCCGCGCCGAAACGGCGCAGGCGCGGTGTTTCACCTGCCATGTCCAAGGTCGCGGCTGCCGCGGAAAGCGCCAACAGCACCAGACCTGCTCCTGCAATGCCTTGGCACCACCGGCGCCAGCCGCTCGTCATCCTGAACCCCCTGTCCTGTGCCGATTGTCACACAGGGCTGCAGCCATCGCTGCAACAGCCTGTTTCCGGCCACATCGACACCACGAACTGTTGCAGCCATGCACACAGCGTTGCGCAAAGGCTATGGGTATGATCGAACAGTCTTTTTCCATGAGTCCACCGCCGATGCGCCACTGCCTGGCCCTGCTGCCGATGCTGCTTGCCGTCGCCCCCGCCTGGGCAGGCAACGATGCCTACCGCATCGATCCGGTACACACCCGGGTGCTGTTCGCCATCGACCATGCCGGCTACTCGCAGGCGCTGGGTACGATCTCCGGAAGCCAGGGCCAGCTGCAGTTCGATAGCGACAACTGGCGCGATGCGACACTGGACGTCGAGATTCCGGTAGCACGACTGGACCTTGGCGATGCCAAGTGGAACCAGGCCACGCTGGCGCGCAGCCTGCTCGACGGCGAACGCTTTCCCACCGCCCGCTTCGTTTCCCACCATGTCGAACCAATCGACGCGAAACGTGCCCACGTGACCGGGACCCTGACCCTGCGCGGCGTCAGCCAGGAAGTCACGCTGGAGGTGACCTTGAACCAGATCAAACGCTATCCGCTACCGCCGTTCCGGCGTACTGCGGGCTTCTCCGCCACCACGACACTGAGCCGCCGAGCCTTCGGCATCACCGCCTGGCCGGGTGTGATCGGCGATGCGGTGCAGGTGCGGATCGAGGCTGAAGCCACGCTCGACCGCAGCGATTCTCCGGGAACTCCCGCGCCCCAACCCCACTCCGACAGCCAGACGGCCACCAAGGACCCTTCATGACCGCCAAGAACACCCCCGCCGCCTGGGGGAGTGTCAGCCAGACCCTGCACTGGCTGATCGCATTGCTGATTCTCGCCCTGGGCATCGTCGGCCTGACCATGGGCGAGCTGCCGAAGACGCCCAAGTACTTCTGGGTCTATACCGCGCACAAGTCGATCGGCATCACCGTGCTGGCACTGGTGGTGCTGCGCCTGGGCTGGCGCCTGTATGCCGGTGCCCCCAAGCCGGTACCGGGCGTACCGAGCTGGCAGGAGCGCATCGCCAGCGCCACCCATGTGCTGCTGTATGTGCTGATGTTCGCCATCCCGTTGTCGGGCTGGATATACGACTCGGCCAGCGGCCTGCGCCCGTTCCGCTGGTTCGGCCTGGTCGAAGTACCCAAGCTGAGCGGACCGGACCCGCAGGTCGTGGCGGTTTCCCATGCCCTGCACGAATACGGCTTCTGGCTGTTGATCGCGGTGGTACTGGCCCATGCCGGTGCTGCCTTCTACCACCACCTGTTCCAGCGCGATGCCACCCTGTCCCGGATGTTGCCGCGTGGCTGGCTCGCCTCTCCCCAGAAGGACTGACCGATGAACCTGAAACTGACCACCCCGGCCGCCGTGGCCGCCGCCCTCGCCGGCATGCTGGCCACCGCACCGGTGCTCGCCGCCGATTACGCCCAGGCCCCAGGTGCCGGTTCGTTCCTGGCCTTTGCCACCAAGTACGACGGTGAAGTGTTCACCGGCAGCTTCCCGGGCTTTGCCACCAAGCTCAGCTTCGACCCGGCCAATCCGGCTGCGGGTTCGCTGGACGTGGTGATTCCGCTGGCCGGCGCCAAGAGCGGCAACAGCGACCGCGACTCCACCCTGCAGGGCGCGGACTTCTTCAGCGTCGGCAAGTTCGCTACCGCGCGCTACACCGCCAAGGGTTTCCGCGCGCTCGGCAATGACCAGTTCGCCGCCGACGGCACACTGGAACTGCGCGGCGTGAGCAAGCCGGTCACCTTCACCTTCACCTGGAAGCCCGGCGCACAGCCGGTGCTGACCGGCAAGGCGACGGTCAAGCGCCTGGACTTCGGTGTCGGCGGCGGCGACTGGGCCGATACCAAGACCATCCCCGACGAAACCGCGATCAGCACGATCGTGAAGTTCGACGCGAAATAAGACGCCCTGGCGTCCGCGGTAGCGCCGGGCCATGCCCGGCGGCTTCCCCCGATGGCCGCGCTACGCGCTCGCCGGGCATGGCCCGGCGCTACCTGCCCGCGGCCAACCAGGCCTGCACCGCAGCCGCATCAAACGGCCAGTCCAGCTCGCGCCCGCCGGTCTCATCACGCAGCACCGGCACCCGCGCCCCATAACGCGCCTCCAGCGCCGGCTGGTCATCGAGGAACACCGATTCGAACTCGGGCGCCCGCGCCTTGGCCAGTTCGGCCAGGGCCATGTCACACAGATGGCAGTCGTCACGCTGGAACAGGGTCAACACCGGGGTTTGCTCCCTTGGCGGAAATGCTGCGCCGCAGTCATGGAAGTGCGGCGTGAACCGCTAGAATAGCGGTCTCTCCCGGTACCCGCAGTACGGAAACCATGGCTGTCAGCACGTTCGACGTTTTCAAGATCGGCATTGGCCCGAGCTCCTCGCACACCGTCGGGCCGATGAGGGCCGCCGAGCGCTTCATCCATCGCTGGCTGCTCGACCCGGGCAAGCTGGGGGAGGTCGCGCGCATCCGTGCCGATGTGTACGGCTCGCTGGCGCTGACCGGTCGTGGCCACGGCACCGACAAGGCGATCCTGCTTGGCCTGGAAGGGCAGCGTCCGAACCTGATCGACCCGGACATCATCCCGTCCACGCTGGAGCGCATCCGCAGCAGCAAGCGCATCGTCCTGATGGGCCAGCACGAGATCGCCTTCGACGAAAAGCGCGACCTCGGCCTGAACAAGCGGCAGAAGCTGCCCTACCACACCAACGGCATGCGCTTCACCGCGTACAACGCCGATGACGAAGTGCTGGCCACCCGTGATTACTACTCGGTGGGCGGCGGCTTCGTGGTCAACCAGGACGACGCGGCCGATGACCGAATCGTGCCGGACGAAACGCCGTTGCCCTACCCGTTCAAGAGCGGCGACGAGCTGCTCGCGCAGACCGCCCGCAGCGGCCTGAGCATCGCCCAGTTGATGTTCGAGAACGAGAAGTGCTGGCGCACGGAAGACGAGATCCGCGACAACCTGCGCGAGATCTGGAGCGCGATGCAGGCCTGCGTGGCGCGTGGCATCCGTGAGGAGGGCGTGCTGCCCGGTGGCCTGAAAGTGGGCCGCCGCGCACCGGCGCTGTACCGCGAACTGTCATCGAAGCCGGAAGCGGCGATGCGCGATCCGCTGACCACGCTGGACTGGGTCAACCTGTACGCGCTGGCCGTGAATGAAGAGAACGCCGCCGGTGGCCGCGTGGTCACCGCGCCCACCAACGGTGCGGCGGGTGTACTGCCGGCGGTGCTTCACTACTTCGACCGTTTCTGCCCCGGCGCGAACGAACAGCGCGTGTTCGACTTCCTGCTGACCTCCGCGGCGATCGGCATCCTGTACAAGGAAAACGCCTCGATTTCCGGCGCCGAAGTGGGCTGCCAGGGCGAGGTCGGCGTGGCCTGTTCGATGGCTGCCGGTGGTCTGGTCGCGGCGCTGGGCGGCAACCCGAGCCAGATCGAGAACGCGGCGGAAATCGGCATGGAGCACAACCTGGGACTGACCTGCGACCCGATCGGCGGTCTGGTGCAGATTCCGTGCATCGAGCGCAATGCGATGGGTGCGGTGAAGGCGATCAACGCCTCGCGCATGGCCATGCGCGGCGACGGCAAGCACAAGGTGTCGCTGGACAAGGTCATCAAGACCATGCGCGACACCGGCCGCGACATGCAGGACAAGTACAAGGAAACCAGCCGCGGCGGACTGGCGGTGAACGTCATCGAGTGCTGATGATTGGCGCAGCCAGGCATGGCCTGGCTCTACTGTGCAGCCGAGCATGGGCTCGGCTCTACACCGGACGGCGTCGTCACCGCTTTGCGGTTAGGCTCGGGCGTTCCCCTGCTCCGGAATGTCCCATGCGCGTGATCGCTGCTGCCCTGCTTGCCTGCGTTCCGTTGTCCGTTCTCGCTGCGCCAACCTACGGGCCGCGGCTGGAAGGGTTCGATTACGGCTATCCGGTGAAGACCTTTGCGCTGGAATCGCAGCGCCAGCCGCTGGAAATGGCCTATCTGGATGTCGCGCCGAAGAAGAAGCCGATCGGCGTGGTGGTGCTGCTGCATGGCAAGAACTTCTGCGCAGCGACCTGGAAGGAGACGATCAAGCCGCTGGTGGCTGCTGGCTACCGGGTGATCGCGCCGGACCAGGTGGGCTTCTGCAAATCGAGCAAGCCCGAGCGCTACCAGTATTCCTTCGGGCAGCTTGCCGACAATACCCACACGCTGCTGCAGCAGCTGCAGCTGGGTGACGTGCCGGTGCATGTGGTCGGTCACTCGATGGGCGGCATGCTGGCCATCCGCTATGCGCTGATGTATCCGAAGGAGCTGCGCAGTCTGTCGCTGGTCAATCCGATCGGGTTGGAAGACTGGAAGGCGCTGGGCGTGCCCTGGCGCAGCGTGGACGCGTGGTATGCCGGCGAAATGAACATCAGCTATGACAGCATCCGCCGCTACCAGCTGGACGTGTACTACGACGGCAAGTGGAAGCCGGCGTACGAACCGTGGGCGCGCATGCAGTCGGGCATGTACGAGGGCCCGGGCAAGCAGCAGGTTGCCTGGAGCCAGGCGTTGACCTCGGACATGGTGTTCAACCAACCCGTCGTCCATGAACTGAAGAATCTGCAGGTGCCGACCACGTTGTTCATCGGCCAGAAGGACCGCACAGCGATCGGTCGTGACCAGGCATCGCCCGAACTGAAGGCGGCGCTGGGCAATTACCCGGTACTGGGCAAGGCGGCCGCCGCGGCGATTGCAGGCTCGACGCTGGTCGAGTTCGCGGCGCTGGGCCATTCGCCGCAGGTGCAGGATCCGAAGCAGTTCAATGCGGCGTTGTTGAAGGCACTCAAAGCGCGTTGACGTTCCATGACCGCCGGGCATGGCCCGGCACTACCAGGATCGGTATGGGTAGCGCCGGGCCATGCCCGGCGAGCGCAGCGGCGGCTGAGGTCAGCGCACGATCCGCAGCACGTCATCCAGCAGCGCCGCTGCGGTGACTTCCGCACCCGCGCCCGGCCCCTGGATCAACAGCGGCTGCGCGCGGTAGCGATCGCTGTGGATGGCCACGCGGTTGTCGGTGCCCGCGCCCTGCGCCAGCGGATGGTCGGCTGCCAGCTCGCGCAGGCCCACCTGCGCACCCTGGCTATCGACGCGCCCGACAAAACGCAGCACCCGACCGTTCTCGCGCGCCTGCTGCCAACGCGCCTGCAGCGGTGCATCCAGCTGCTCCAGCGCGTTCACTGCATCTTCCAGCGACAACGCCGCCAGCGTATCCGGCACCAGTGAATCGACCTGCACCTGCGAAGCGTCCAGCGCCAATCCGCTGCTGCGCGCGAGGATCAACAACTTGCGGCGCACATCCTCGCCGGAGAGATCCAGTCGCGGGTCGGGCTCGGTGTAACCGGCCGCCAGCGCTTCACGCACCGCTGCCGAGAACGGTGACTGGCCGTCATAACGATTGAACAGCCACGCCAGCGAGCCGGAGAGCACACCCTCGATGGCATGGATGTGGTCACCACCGGCAACCAGCGCACGCAGGCTGCTGAGCAACGGCAGGCCGGCGCCGACGGTGGCGCTGTCGCCATAGCGCGCACCGCTGTCGGCGCAACGGTCGGCGATGGCCTGCGCGCGCGACAGGTGCGCGCCACGGCCGAGCTTGTTGGCGGTCACCACGTGCACGCCGCGCGCCAACCACTGCACATGGCGCGCCGCTACGTCTTCGCTGGCGGTGGCATCAACCACCACGTCACCACGTTCCAGACCTTCGGCGCTGGCCCACGGTGGCGAACTCTGCCCATCGCGCGGCGCACGGCGTGCCAGTTCCAGCGGCAACGCCAGATCACGGTCGATCGCCAGCGCCGTGCGCGAATTGGCCAGCCACTGCACGCTGGGCAACTCCAGCCCACGTGCCTGCAGCGCCTGGTAGCGCTGTACGAAGGCCGAACCGACGGTGCCGGTTCCGAGCAGCGCCAAGCGGCCGGTACCCAGCAGCGGAATTTCGACAGGCAAAGCGCTCATGCGTCTGCCACCTGTTTGCCACGCGCCACCGCATCGATCACCGCCCCGGCGCGCGTCAGTGCAGCGCCCAGATCCGCCAGCAGGTCGCGCTCGCCTTCGATGCCAACCGACAACCGCAGCAGGCCTTCGCTGATGCCCGCCGCAGTGCGTGCTTCGGCCGTCATCGCCGCGTGGGTCATGGTTGCCGGGTGCGCGATCAGGCTCTCCACGCCCCCAAGCGACTCGGCCAGCGTGAAGTAACGCAGGCCATCG